>CAZFLF010000455.1:0-5876 GCA_964519825.1 uncultured Pirellulaceae bacterium
AGTTGAGCGTCAACACCGAAAATCGGATCTCCAAAGGAACTGATGCCAGGAGCTCAGAGCCTGGCGAGCCGATTCCTTGGGGCGGGGGAATGTTTCGCACGGCCGCATCCAAAGATTCTCGGAGAGCTGCACTGGCTTGCTCCCCCTGCTCCGCATCGGGTGCAATGACCAACCAAACCGCCGAATGGCCGTCTAGTATCCGGCGCACGATCTCTTGTCGGGCCGGTGAGTCGAACAATCCTGGCTCGGTAATCGCGACCGCGAAGGGTCCTTGCCAGCGGCGGGCCCAACGAGTTCCGCCGACACGAGCGCGCACTTCGACCAGTGGTAACGATTGTTCGAGAGACGGTCGTTCGACATCCAACATCTTAGGCGGCGTGGGAGAACGAACGTCGTAGCGAATGCACTCGATATTGAGTACGCCTCCGTGCACGACCGATTGCTGTTCCAGCTTTTCCCACGCGGTCACTTGTTGCGCCGAGAGCGGACCATCGTGATAGACGATCACTTGGAACCGGTCAGATTCCCAGCGTTCCAGTGCATAACGAAAGACTGGAATCGTACATGCGAGCGCGATACCCGGGCCCGCTGCAATCACCAGTAGCAACACCAGGCGACCGCAAAATGCTGGCGAGAGTCCCGGCGGATAGATTCGGGTCATCGCGAGTTACTCCGCGCCGCCGGCAACATAACAATTCACGGCGCCGTCGGCGGTGGCGATAAAGACTCGATTCCCCGCGACTGCCATACCATCCCAGATTGGCAAGTGGGAAAGCTGCACTTCTTGCCGAGTGCCGCCGTCTTTGACTGAAACGGTCAACAACAGCGAACCATTTTTACCTTCCATGCAATCGTCTTGCTGTTGGAGAAGCTTCACGATCTCCGGGTCATTTTGGGCGAGGCGTTTGAACGACTCCTCCTCGTTTTGCAGGTCGCGCGGGCCGGCCACCAATAGGGTGTCGCCGGCGAGCGCCATAGCTCGTGCGAAAAGCGGCACGGGTCGCTTCCATTGCATCTGGACAAGACTACCACCGGCTTGGTTGGCGGTGACTCGAGACCGTAGCGCTTTGCCGAATTTTCCGTCGGGGAATTGAGCCTGCGTGATTTGTCCGTGATGGTCGAGACCCGATTGATCGCGGGCATCACCATCGTCAAAGGTTAGCGACAAGACCGGTTTGGGCTGACGTGCTCGAGCTTTTTCCGGGTCGTGTAGGCTGAGGGACAGTTGCTCTTCGGACAACGCCACATGGTAGACGCGTACTTCGTCGAGGATGCCGCCGAATCGTGCGGGGAAATTGTACGAACCAACGCTCCCCGCGGTATCGTCGGCGAGCTCCAGCGGTTGCTTGGGCAATGCCGTTATGAGCTTGGCCGATTTGGCCGACGCAGCTTCGCGGCCATTCACGTAGACTCGCAGCGTTCCATCCTGGGACAGAGTTCCGGCCAGATGATTCCAACCTTGTGAGATCGGCACTGCGGAAGAAGCAATGGCGAGCTCCGAGTTGGACCGAATCACAAACGATGGTCGGCGGCTATCCAAGACCAAGGCATAGCCATTTTGCGGTCCGCCATGCGCGAGCACGACTCCATTCGGAGTCTCCGGCATGATCCACGCTTCCACAGTCAGCTCTTTACCAGTTGGGTTCAGGGATTTGACGCTGGCGATTTCGACGGGAGCGGCGGCGCCGGCACGCAGACCCCTGCCTGGCGTATTGGGTACCACCGGAGCGTCCTTCGAGGTTGAGAACAACTGGTGCTCGATCGTTGTCGACCATTTCAAGTATTCCGGCAGCCGGCCGAAGCCGAAAACACGATCCTGATTGCTGACGAGCATTTGTCCGGCCGGTGTGAATTTCCCCGCTTGGAAGTAACCGCTATGACCACCGGCGAAGTTACGACCGTAGATCCAGTACGCGCGATGGAAGTAAGTGTCGTCCAAGAATCCCATCGGCGCGAAGAGGTGTCGGAATTCACCAGATTGCGCGCCCCCTTGTTCCGCTGCATTCCCCGAGATGGGACCGAGATCGAGGCGATTGCCGGCCTTGTCAATGCGCTGCGAACGCAAGAAAGTGTATTCGCCATCACTACTGAGAATGTCCGAGAGGCCGACGGGCATTTGCAGCGTCTGTAATCTTTCTTGCAGGTCTTTACCCGATTCGGGATCAATGTCGTCCAGAATCACTTCCTGCAGTTTCTTACCGGTGCGCACGTCGAGGCGAATCAAACGCATGCCGCCGTCAAGAAAGCTGGACCGTCCGGCAATCAAGCTGACGAGGTTGTTTTCGACAAGCACACTGCCGTGAACTGGCCAGACCGATTCGATCTGCTCAAAGGCCATCATGCGACGATCGGCCGGGGCAGCTCGAAACCTCCAGATCAACTCGCCGTCTGTGGCTCTTAGACAATAGACGTATCCATCCGCCGAACCGAACACGATGCGACCTCGGTAATAGGTTGGCGGCGAATCGACGCGAGCACCGGTCGTATACGACCAGCGCTTCTCGCCAGTCGCGGCAGCCAAGGCATGGACGGTGTGGGCATCCACTTGTGACACGAAGACCGATCCGTTCGCGACGACCAAACCACTCAGCCGCCCCGGTAATTCGCTACGCCATGACGGAGCCAAGTTTCCCGAAACAGAGTTCGGGGTGAAGCCAGAGCGAGCGACATCGTGACGATAGGTCGGCCAGTCGGTCGGGGCCGCTTCCGTTTCGGTAAGCGATGCGGACGAGGCGAAAGCTGGACCAGGCTGCAGTCGCCCTTCATCTTGGACACGGCGAGCCAACTCCTTGTTTCCTGCGCCCGAATTCAAAGCGTTCATTCCATACAACTTGGCTTCGGGATAGCAAGCACAATCGTGTGGCGGCGCGTAAGTCATGCCGTTACATGGCATCACTCCGTACAAACAGCCGCCGCGAACCCAGTGATTGATGTCCCACTTCTTGGCTGACAAATCGACGAACTCGATTCCCGTTCGCGAGGGCATTAAGAAGCGGTCCGTTGCCTTGGCGATGTAGCAACGGTGATGGAACCAGTACGTGCTGACATCCGGCGGGAATTCTTGTTTGACCACGCCGGTCTTGGGATCACGGCCGGTGAAGACACCGGAATCTCCCGTGGAAGTTGTGGGAGCACACCAGACCAAGCCGCCTGCCACGATCAAATCTTGCGGCGATTGATAGCCGGAGCGCGGGTGATTGGCTTCCCACAGGACCGTCCCATCTTTCTTGGAATAAGCCTTCATCTTGCCATCGCCGCCGGCGTACAGGACGACATCGCCGTGCAACACCACTCGCGGACCGAAATTGAACGGCAAAAACTTGCGCCGCGACGCGGGTTCGCTGACCCACAGTACGCTCCCCAGCTTGCGGTCCAAACACACCAGGCGATCACCATCGTGAAAGATCACGTGTTGCGGATCGGCAGTCACACTGAGCGGAGCCACCTTAGTGTTCATCGTCCATTGGAGCTTGCCGGTGGCTGCATCGACCGAGCGCAGTTCACGCGGCTGTTCATTCCAGGGCAAGTCAGTTTCGACTCGTTTCGTTTCGACGCCGGTGGACTGAGGCGTGAACTTGCGCATCTCCATCTCGCCGCGATTGACGAGCATGAGGAGCGAATCCGAGTCGTGTAGGATCTCCTCGGTGCCGGCCGTTTCTGCATATTCATGAACCTGTTCGCCGGTTGCCGCATCGAGCGCCATCACCGGGGCATCGATGCCCAGCGTCACATACACGCGATCCTCAATGGCAACCAAACGACGAGCGAGTTGAGTGGGTCCGGTCTTGAGGGGCCACAATTGGCTATTCCAGGTGGGAATCTCTCGTCGCCACAAGACCGCGCCATTGAATGCATCGCGGGCGACCAGTTGCCACTTCGATGGCAATAAGATGGATACGCGTGAGCCTTCATCCATGATGTAAAAGATGCGGCCATTGGCGGACACCATGGCACTCATGCTCGCCATGCGATCGTGGTGACGCGACCAGCGAGGGCTGCCGACCCACTGCAAGCCATCAGGTGGTCCAACCAAATCATCATGGGCGACCGCATTGCCCGACGCACTATGCAGAAAATGCGTCCATTCGTCCATCGCTGCGGGACGCGGTTTGCGAACCTTGCGCCACGTATCGCCATCGCGAATGTAGGCCATTCCGTCCGGGACAAGTGCGCGCAGGATTTCCTGTTCTGAAACCCCTTGTGAATCCTCAGCGACGATCAGGTTCACAAAATTATCGATGTAAGGGAGAGCAGCATCGTGCAGTTGCTCGACGGCCGTGCTGCCGTACGCATTTCTCTCGCGCAGAAACTTTCGCGATTCGGAAACTTGTTTCGCTTGGGGGTAAAGTCCTTGAACTTGGAAGCGGTCATTCTCACGAAGTGCCGCCGTGTGCTCGACCTTGCCATTGCTGAGATGGACAACGACACCCCCTCTCACACCCGTGGCCTGGTAGATTTCGTGAGCCCACTGGATATTGTGATCGAAGGTTTCTGCGAGGAGCGAACCCGACGAAATCGCCAACAGAGAGGCGAATGCGAGACCAACGATCATCGGTAGGTGCGATCGAAACTCAGCGCGAGCTTTCGGGGCGGACATGGCGGGCCTCTGGGGACGGCAGAGAAAATGCACAGCAGCAATCGAGGTTCACAACGATATTCTCAACGCAGCCAAACCGCAACCAAAGTGCCGAACCCCGTGGTGCCCAAAAAGTGTGTTGGTAGGTGGGAGACCAATCGCGCGTGTCAGTGACGGAATCTTGAAATTCATCCACTTAACCGCGGGTTGTGGGAGCGCGGTGTGTGGGTGACCGCTCACCGGCGGCTGCGGTCCGGCAGACGACTCGCCAGTTGCGACACGCCACGTTCACGGACATCATCCTCCTTCTCCGATAGCGACTCCACACTTTTCGCTTGCCATAGCCGACTCGCACTTCTCGTCCGTCCTTTTCGAGACAAATCGAGCCGGCATTGTCAGGTGTCGCAGCGTTCCAGCCGCGCTGAGTCAGATAGCGAATTGCCGCCGTAATCCTTCGGAATGCCTTCTCTTCGTCGCGTGACATGCCAGCATTGTAGCGGGTGGCCTAGCCACTCGATCTATAATGCAGGCATGTCACCCGGTAAAGAAAACGTGAATCGGTGGCGGATCAGCATTCTGGATATTGGTGTGCTGACCGCGCTAGTCTGCGTGTCGCTTTCACTTCTGGTTGCTTCAGCCAGGTTGCTCCACCCTTATGGTGAGTCACGCGTTTTCCTGGCTGTCGTGCTCCAGATGCTTGCGGCGTTCACTTTCGGTGGTAGTTTTGGGTTCTTGGCCGAGCGACTGTTGTGCGGCAGCAACGCAGTCGTAGCAAGAGGATTCATGATTGGCGGGCTAGTGACCGTGCAGGCCGCGATATTATTTTTAGCTCTTCGGGGGCATCTTTTCTTGACTACCAATTGAACCGGCCTACGTGGACGTCGTTTCTCGAGCAACACAAGTTTAGGACACTATCCCAATCTCCGCACAGCTCGTCGAACTTCCAGGCAGCGAAACAGCAGAGGGCCGGTCGTTGAGTACGGGTGAAGGGATGATCGGGTGAGATGGTAATGAGATGACGAGCTCCCGGGAACAGGCAGCCGGGTCCCCCACGAATTCCTCTGCGACCTCCGTGTCTCAATCTGCAGGCCTGTTCAAGACGACTTGTTTCCTTGACAGCGCAATTCGTTTGCGGTTGGTATCGACTTCGAGAACCTTGACGTGGACGATGTCGCCAACCGCAATGACTTCGGTCGGGTCTTTTACGAATTCGTGGTGCAATTCCGAAATGTGAATCAGGCCGTCTTGATGCACGCCGACGTCAACGAAGGCGCCGAAACGAGTGACGTTGGTGACGACC
>CAZFLF010000456.1:0-5875 GCA_964519825.1 uncultured Pirellulaceae bacterium
TGTCGGTCCATCCGCCGAAGATTCTTATGGCCACGCCATCCGACGTTGCACTGACCCCGGCCGCCGGCCCGGGCAGCCGCGTCTCCAGCAACGTGAATGGAGTCGACAGCGCTGGCGTTGACTGGGCCCAACTTTTCGCCACTCCCGCCGTCGATGCGAATCGAAACGTTTCGTTGCTGGCTGTCCGTGATCGTGAGATTTCCGCCGACGACTGAGATGGTGGCAGTTTCCGCCGAGTTCGTGAGGAGCAGTTCCAGTTGCCCGGTCGCGGCGGAGAACGCAGCGGAAACGTCCAGCACTCGGCGATCTTCCAGACGATAAATACGCGGCAGGAACGGAGTCAGATGCTGCGGCCGGGAACGATGCCGATCATGGCGGCAGCGGCGCCGCGGAATCAGCTTTTTCGTCCAGCCTAGCCACTGCATGATGGAATCCTACGATTGACCAATAGAGGCACGGCGAGCGCAGAAGAGTTCGGCCCGCGTTCGAATCCCTAAGGTCAAGAACGGCGGTGACGCTGCTCGTTTCACTTTACAAGCTCGATTATGGTTGGTTATCCACAAGCGGTCAAACAATCGTCACGCGTGCCAGCTACGCTTCTGAGCGACAGATCATCTGGCTGCCGCACGAGTTGCGTTAGTCATTCCTTGGCTTTGGTGTGCCTGCGGGCAATTGAGGCGCGAGCCAGCTGGCGCGATTGGTCGTGATGCCGTCTGCGCCCCAAGCGGCGTATTTCCGCGCGATTTCCGGGTCGTCGACGGTCCAGACGTAAAACTTCAAACCGGCCTTCTTGACGCGCTGCACGAATTCACGGTCGACCGGGCCTTCGTAGGACAGGTCGAGACCATCGGCGTCCACCGATTTGGCTTGTTGTATCAGCTCATCCACGCTCGGTGACCAGAGACCCGTGGCTTTGTCTTGTTTAAATCCAGACAGGAAATAGGTTTCGATTTTCGGGAGTTGACGTTTGGCTTCGGCAATCGTTTCAGCCTTAAAACTAATGATCGCCAGCTGGTCGGGTCGCTTGCCGGATTCATTGACCGCCTTCGCCACCGCCGGAACGGCTTCCGGACCGACTTTGATTTCGATCAAGCAGCGCGCGCCATGGGGAATCGTGGCCAACACCTCTTCCAAAGTCGGCATTTTTTCACCGGCCCAGCGTTCTCCCTTCCAAAGCCCGGCGTCGAGAACTCGCAGATTATCTAGCGTGCTGTCCTTGATCGCGATCTCTCTACCGGTCGTGCGCTTAGTGTCTTTATCGTGGCTGATTATCAGCCGGCCGTCCTGGGTGAGATGCACATCCAATTCAATGGCTTTGACCTTCCGCTCCCAAGCCAGCTGGAATGCCGCCAACGTGTTCTCCGGAGCATCGAACGACTCGCCCCGATGTGCAATGACTTCCGTAGTCGGCCCCGCAGTGGCCAGGAGAAGAGCAAAGTTCAATAGACAATTCACAGCAACCTCCAGCAGCTGGTTTCTTGAACTGATCCGCTGACACAGCGGAATTTTAGCGAGCCGTCGGCGGCAGTCACAAGGACAGCGTCCCTCCGTCCCTCCTCGGCGGTAGGAAATGGTTGCGTGGACTCTTATCGATTTGGTCTACTGCGCCGACATCACACCAAGTTAACCTTGGGTTAATTCAGCGGGAGGGGATCATGTCAGTCGAAGCCATTCAAATCACGACCACCGTAGCCGACCGGGCGGATGCGGAGCGCATCTCTGCGTCACTAGTCTCCAAACATCTGGCCGCGTGCGTGCAAGTTAGCGGCCCGATCGAAAGTACGTTTCGCTGGAAAGGCCAGATCGAAGTTACGCAGGAGTGGGTGTGCACCATTAAAACCCGCCGCGATCTGTATCTGACCGTCGAGCAAGCGATTCGGGAATTGCATTCGTATGAGCAGCCGGAGATCATCGCGGTGCCAATTGTCGCCGGCAGCGAAAGCTATTTGGCTTGGCTCGCCGAAGCGGTGAAGCCGAGCGGGAAATGAGCGACTCGCGGCAATCGTTTCACATCACGCTCCACGCACGGCCGCCCGGTACGTGGTCCCACCGATCGTTGGTACTCGATGGTGTCGAGACAACGACGCTGGATATCCTTCCGCCGCGACTCGATTGTCCCTTGCCCGTTTCATTCGAGGAGGCATTGTCGGTGTTGTCGGCGCTGCCGCGGTTATTCATCGAACCGGACGGCTCGTTCGTTTGGGTTTCAGCTCGCGGCGCCGCGCGGCCGTGGCAAATCGATGGCATGCTGTACGACCGAGGCGGACGGCTCCTATACGTGGAATTGAAGGGGCATTGCCCTGTGGTCGTCTTCGCCGAACTGCTGGCAGCCTGCGGGGGTCAGACGACGTCCTTCGTCGTTCAACTTGTCCGCCACGCGGTGGTGATGGACATCGGTGATTTTTGCCACACGAGATTGAACAATTAACGACTGAAGCTGAACCGCTCGCCGGCGCGCAAGACTTGATAACGTTGTCCCAACTGCTGGCAGGTTGCGACGAATTCGTCCGGTGTCACGGTGTTGAATTCAAACATCTCATAGTGACATGGGACGACGACTCCGATCCCGCAATCGTGGGCCAATTCGGCTGCTTCACGTCCCCACAAGTTCCCCGCTACTCGCCGTTCGGGCGATCGACCGTTGATTGGGAGGAGCGCGACATCGATTTTCCGTTGGCGCAAACGGTCAGCCATTCCGTCGAAAAGGATCGTGTCGCCGCTGTGATAGACCGCCATCCCACCGAACTCGACCACGTACCCGAGAAACCGGCAGCGTCCTTGCTCGTCCCGCTCGATCGTCTCGTGGGCGGCGGGAATTGCGTGGATGGTGAACCCGGCGACCGAGATCGACTGGCCGTCGTCCACGACAATGAGTCGATCGGGCGGAATGCCCAGACGTTCGGCAACGAATTCGCGATTCGCCGCTGGTACGACCAACTTGATTGCGGGGTTGGCCCGCAAGAGTGGACCAAGCGTGTCGGCGTCGAGATGGTCCGTGTGATTATGACTGCTGGTGGCGACGTCGACGAACTCCAGCCTGCTCGGATCGATCAGTAGTTCCGTCATCCGGACATGCGGTTTGTCGGTGTGGGAGTATTTGTTGGTCAGCGAGTCGGAAAGGTACGGATCAAAGAGCAAGTGCCGGCTGCGCCATTGCAGCAGGAAACCGCTCTGTCCAAGCCACCACAGGTGGCCATGTGCGACGTCGCTGCGTGCGGCCTGGATATCGGCGAGCAAGCGATCGTGCGATTGATAAGGTAGGATCATAGCCAGCTCCGTTCCGTGCCTGTCGTGTCCGAGGTTATGCTCGGGGTTGAAGTATTTTTTGCCCGCTGCAACAAGAGCGGGCTTGCGGTGCGGGCCGGTCAAAATCACACTGTCTGCAACACACCTCAGGATCGCCGCACATTATGTATCTGCGACTCGCCAAACGAATGTTGCTTGAAGCCGACAAACGGTTGTTGTGGAAACTGTTTTGGAACATGGGGGTGAAGGGGTTGCGGTCGGTGTGGCGGCATCAGCGTCGGTTGAAGCGGGGGGAGTTCTTTCCGCCGTATCTGTACATTTCGCTCATTAATAGTTGCAATCTTCGCTGCCAAGGGTGCTGGGTGGACGTCGCCGCCAAGCAACAGAAGATCGACTTGGCCGCGATGAACCGCATGATCTCGGAAGCGAAGGCGATGGGCAACTCGTTTTTTGGGTTGCTCGGTGGTGAACCGTTCATGCATGGTGAATTGTTCGACATCCTGGCCGCACATCCCGACGCCTATTTTCAGGTCTTTACGAACGGACAGTTCATCGACGACGACGCGGCCAAACGCTTACGCCGCTTGGGCAACGTCACGCCGCTGATCAGCATCGAGGGAACGGAAATCGTCAGCGACGTGCGGCGCGGTCGCCCGGAAGTGTTCGAACGATCGATGGAAGGACTGCACGCCTGCCTGCGCAACAAAGTTTTGACCGGTGTCTGCACCAGTCTTTGTCAGTCGAACATCGACGACTTGCTTAATGAGAAATGGGTGGATCGGTTGATCGAGATGGGGGTGATGTACACCTGGTTTCATATTTATCGCCCGGTTGGCCCAGACGCGTGTGCTGATCTGGCGCTCTCAACCGATCAGCAGCGACGGGCTCGTGAGTTCGTCGTGAACATGCGCGTAAAGAAGCCGATTATCTTCATCGATGCTTACTACGATGCCGACGGCCAGGCTCTCTGTCCGATGGCGACCGGCTTCACGCACCACATCAATCCTTGGGGCGACATTGAACCGTGCCCCATCATTCAGTTCGCGAAGGATTCGATTCACGACGCGCGTCCGTTGCGGGAAGTTTTTCAAGGCTCGGAGTTTCTTCGTGATTTCCGAGCGGCGGCGGCGACTCACACGCGCGGCTGCATTGTGCTGGAGCGTCCCGATGTGATCGCGGAGTTGGTGGCCAAGCATGGAGCCAAGGACTCAACAGCCCGTCACACGGCGCTTGTCGAACTGCAAACGATGCAACCTCGCATGTCGCAGTACAGTCCCGGCACGGAGATCCCGGAAAAGAGCTGGGCGTATCGGCTGGCGAAGAAAATCGCCTTCCACGAATACGGAGTCTACACGCGGAATTTTCGCCAGGAAAACTGGCGCGATCCGACTCAGAATTCTTTGCGCCGCGCATAATCGGCGGCGACCGAGCGCCGCGGGACGGCCATCGACACCGGCTGTACATCGAACGCGATTCCGTCCAACGTGCGCGGCTGCATTCCCAGCATGCCACGTCCTGGATTCGTCGTGGGCGTGGCCTGGTATATTTGGACGATTTTATACATCTTCGGATTGATGAAGATCGTGCCGTCGGCCCGTGGCGTTCCTTCCGAATCGAAGCTGCCGATTGTCACCACGCTCTCCGTGCGGTCGTGGAATTCGTAGGCCTCGATGCCTCGCTTGCGCAACGCCGCCGTGAGCCGATGCGCTTTGTCCGCCGCGACCGCCAGTTTGTCCGTCACTTTCTCGGACCGCTCCATTTCGGCGATCTCGCGCTGGTTGATCGAGGTTGCTCCACGAAAGGTCGCGACGCGCACGGTGAACTGGCCTGGATTTTCGAGCAGGCCGTAATCGATGCCGCGATTCAGCTTCATCACAAAATCGTCGATTCCCTTCGCAGTGAAGTACTCGTCGGGCAGCAGCGGGTTGCGAGTCGCGAACGCGCTTCCCATCGGACCCCGTTTGTTTTGGGCTGGATCGCTGCTGATCCGCCGATACAGGTCCTTCACACCCGCGAAGGTCTGACTGGTTTCCTTGTGCTTGGTGATGTCCAGGCAATCGGGCTTGAGATACTTGATTCGTTCCAGCGTTTTCTCGAGAGCCGCGTCGTTCACCGATCGAAAATCACCGACCAACACGGCGATTGCATCGTACTTGTCCGATTGGGCATAGCGCATTTTCGCTTTATCACCACGTGGGTTGATCATTGTTCCTTCAGTTGGCTTGCGCGTGAAATCGTAGCTCTGTTTATGCAGGTAAGCGGAAAGCTTCTGCCGATTGCGAAGTTCGGCGATCAACGCCAGTGCCTGCTGCTCGGCCTTCGAACCCGAGAAGCTGGCTGCCAGAATCAACCACGGGCCATGCTCGACAGTCAGCTCGACGGACTTCGCTGGCGCAGCGTCCTTTTTGAACGGAATCAACCGTGTCCACGGAGAATCACCCCCGTGCGCGATTTGTCCGCCGATCACCGCCGAACCGATCGCCATGAGGATGGGGAATACGCGAGTAAGTCTGGAATGTTGCATGACGAATGGTCCTTCATCGCGGAACGACCCGAACGGGTCCAAGAAGAGCGGGGGACTGTAACTAAAGTACCCAGCAATCGCCAGAGCGAAAAACGGTTCGCCAGC
>CAZFLF010000457.1:0-5874 GCA_964519825.1 uncultured Pirellulaceae bacterium
CAATGAGGAAGCCCCGGTAGAACGTCTGATCTTTGCCGATTGGTCCCCGAAGACTTTCGAAGGCGTGCCATTTGTCCTTGTCGATCCACAAGGGACGCGGATTCCCAACGCGATCATGTTGAATGGCCCACACGGCACGATTCCACCCCGCATGCCGCGCGCGGTCACGCTCCCTTGTAACGCTCCAGCGAAAGCGGTCCATCTGCTGAGCGGTGTTAGTGGTTGGGGTTTTCCAGCGGAGCCGAAAGGGGGTGTGTCCCTGATCGTTCGCCTGATCTACGCCGACGGCCAACGTGAGGATCACCCATTAATCAACGGCGAGCATTTTGCCGACTACATCCGCCGAGTCGACGTGCCCGGCAGCAAGTTCGCGTACGCTTTGCGTGGACAACAGATCCGCTATCTCGCGGTCTACCCGAAGCGACCGGACGTCATTGCGCAGATTGATCTGGTGAAAGGCGGGGACAACACGGTGCCGGTGGTGATGGCCGTGACCATTGAGGCGCCTTAGTAGTCGCAATGTAGGTGAAACGACAATCCAAAGTCGGTGTGGCGTCGGTCAGAGGTGTTGGTCAGAATGGTTTGGCTGAGTGACCAGCAGAGGAACTTCGCATGATTCATCGAATTCGCATTCAAAACTTCAAGAGCCTCCGAGATGTTACGGTTGATTTAGAGCCCGTGACAGTTCTTGTTGGAAAAAGCGGAGTTGGAAAGACGAATTTCGTCTCAGCGCTTGGGTTTCTTCGCGACTACATATCGTCAAGTTCGAAATTCCAGAATATGGCCCAGCATCCGACGTTCTATTGCGCGACGAATCCAGGGGGATCCATTGGTTTCGAGATCGAGTTCGATGTACCCGGCTTTGACGACCGATTTCGCTATTCCTTTGTTGTCGCGTCTGGACTTGGTTTTGGTGGTCAGGTGGTTGGTAATCCAGCAAATGAATCTTTGGAATGTGGGGGCCGAGTTCTTTTTTCTCAGGCGCGAGCTAAGTCTGGCGGAGTCGGAGGAATGCAATGGACGGTGGAGCCGTCCTTGGTTCCCGCACCGCAGCCTGGTCCGCTGGCAATATCGAGACTTCCCGGAATGGAGGAAGTAACTGTCGCATTGACTTCCTTAACGATAGGCATCGGCGTCTACTGTTTTCCATTCGACGTTCTCGCGCGACCAGCGCAGCCCAATGGCGAGTCTGGCCTGAGTGACGACGCTGGAAACCACTTGACTGTTATCAAAGAAATTGCGACAAACTTTCGAGACGTTCATCTGCGCAAAGGAATTATTGCGGCACTCCGGCGGATCAATGATACGATCGCCGCCATCGACCTTGATTCCATTCCGAAACCAACGAAGGTAGTCGTCGGCCACCGCTTCGGCGAAAAAACGCTGCCTCTTGAACTTCCGCAGGAATCAGCTGGGTTCCGTCGGTTCTACGCTCATCTGCTTGCGCTTTATCAAACGCCATCCAAGCAGACTCTGGTGTTTGAAGAGCCGGAAAACGGGATATATCCAGGTGCGTTATCGATGCTCGCTGACGAATTCAATGCTGCACCGGAGGCAGGTCGTGGGCAAGTGATCTTGACGACCCAAAGTCCGTCGCTCCTGAATCATTTTGCGGCAGAGTCTATTCGCGTCGTGGAACTAGTCGACCTAGAGACTCGAATTGGCCCGTTAGCCGAAGAGCAGCGCGAAGCAATTACTGAGCGACTGCTGCATACGGGCGAACTGTTGACGGTTGATCCAGCAAGGAGCGAGGTCGTGCCGCAATGACTCGCAACCGCTTGGTGTTGCTCGTCGAGGGGGACGGCGATATGACGGCGGTCCCGATTCTCATCAAGCGCCTCTTGGTGGAACTCGATGCGTTTTCCTACGTCGTATTAGATCCAAATCCATTGCGCGTTGGAGAGTTCTCCTCGGTCGCACGAAGTGACTTTGGAGAGTGGCGGCGATTTCTCGCCGTAGCGATGAGACGCAAACAGGCGGGAGCATGTTTGTTGCTGCTGGACGGAGACAGCAGAACTAAGTTGGCGGGATTACCGTTCTGTGCTGCGCACGCTGCGACACGATTGGTCGACGAGGCGCGCAATGCTGGGGCAGAAGAGACGTTTTCCGTTGCAGTGGTGTTTGCCTGCATGGAGTTTGAATCATGGCTCATCGCAGGGTGCGCATCTCTCGCTGGAACGCGATTCCTCGACGGACGAGCGGGACTTAACGAATCCGTTGTTCCTCCGGCCGGCGACTTAGAATTGGCTCCTCGCGACGCGAAGGGTTGGTTAAATCGCAACATGAAATCCGGTAACAAACCGACAGCGGATCAAGCCGAACTGACGCGGATAGTTGATTTGTTTCAGATTCGCCAGCGGAAAATGAAATCGTTTCAGCGGCTCGAGCGTGCAGTTCAGCAACTCGCGCACTCGATCACAACCGGCAAATATTCGGCGACGCCACCGTCACCAGCTGATAACCCTAAACAAAGCAAATCGTGATCCATGATCAAAGTCAATTCGGTTTCGGTGATTGCCGACAGCCTTGCAAAAAATCGAAATACGAAAATGGGGGAGCACATGCAACAAGATTATCGCTACTCCCTGAAACCCGTTTGCATACTCCTCGTTGCGACTCTCTCTATTGCCGAAGCTGTCTCTGGTGGCGAGGCTGGGTCCAGTCGTCCAAATGTCATTTTCATTCTCGCCGATGATTTGGGCTGGGGTGACCTCGGATGTTACGGCCATCGTTTGATCAAGACGCCGCATCTCGATCGGCTGGCGCGGCAGGGGACGCTGTTCACTCAGTTTTACGTGAATGGCTCGGTCTGCTCGCCCAGTCGTTGTGCGTTCATGACGTCGCAGTTTCCGGCGAGGCAACGCATTCATGGACACTACGCGACTCACGAACAGAACGCGACTCGCGGCATGAACAATTGGCTCGACCCCAAGGTCCCGACCCTCCCGGCCCTCCTCAAGTCCGCCGGATACGCCACGGCGCATTTCGGAAAATGGCACTTGGGAAGTGGGAAGGGGGCGCCGAGCCCGGGCGAATATGGCATCGACGAGCATCGGACCGTAAATGCGAACGGCCCGACTTGGGACGAAGTCGACGCATCCTTCCGCGCGAAATCAACTGCCGCCTTTGTCGACGAAACGTTGCGATTTGTGGCGGCTCATCGCGACCAACCCTGGTACGTAAATCTGTGGACTCTGGTGCCGCACGCGACCTTGAATCCGACAGACGAACAGATGAAGCCGTATCTCAACCTCAGTCCCGCGGCGGGAGTCAAACACAAGAGCGCCGCGACAATCTTTTATGCCTCGGTGACCGACCTCGATACACAAATCGGGCGGCTGCTCGACGGGCTGGAGAAGTTGGGTGTGGCAGACAACACCGTCATCGTGTTCTCCAGCGACAATGGTCCCGAAGACATTCACATTCGCAACGCCGGGCACAGCGGCATCGGTAGCGCGGGACCGTTTCGCGGACGCAAACGGAGCTTGTACGAAGGAGGTGTGCGAGTTCCCTTCATCATCCGCTGGTCGAAGAACGTGCCGGCTGGACGAGTAGACGATTCGTCCGTCCTGGCGGGAGTCGATCTGTTGCCGACCGTGTGCAAATTGGCGGGGGTGCCGCTCCCCGCAACGCTGCAACTTGACGGCGAAGATGCCAGCGACATCTGGCTGGGTCAATCCCGCCCCCGTACCAAGCCGCTGTATTGGGAATGGCGGTTCCGGATCGCCGGCGAACCGTTCCATCAGAGTCCGATGTTAGCGGTGCGAGAAGCCGACTGGAAACTGTATTTGAATCCCGACCGCAGTCGCCTTGAACTGTACGACATACCGCGCGATCCCACGCAACTTAATAACGTTGCAGAGAAACATCCCGAGGTCGTGACTCGGCTCAGCGAACGAGCCCTGGCCTGGCAGAAGGAACTGCCGCCAGGCACGACAGATCCTGGAGCGGGTGGGCGTGATTACCCGTGGCCCGGGAGGTAATTACTCAGTGATCATATCGTCGACCGACATACCGGACGGGATCATCGGCAGCACGTGTTCTTGATACGGTACGCGAACGTCCAGCACGTACGGACCTTTGTAATTGATCATTTCCTGCAATGCGGGAACGAGATCGGCTTTGTGTTGTACCGAAGCCGCGCCGCAACGGTACCCTTTGGCAATCGTCACAAAGTCCGGGTAAAACTCTTCCGCATACTGCCCTTGTCCTTTGCCAACCGCTTCCGCGTGATGGATGGGACCGAGGTAGGTGTGTGCCCGGTTACTCTGGAAAAAGCGATCTTCCCACTGCACGACCATGCCCAAGTGCTGGTTGTTGAGCAACAGCACCTTGACCGGCAGATTTTCGCAATAGCAGGTAGCGAGCTCCTGGATGTTCATCTGAAAGCTACCGTCGCCATCGATATCGATGCACAAGGCATCGGGGTGGGCAGCTTGGGCTCCCATCGCTGCCGGCAGACCAAAGCCCATCGTCCCCAGACCCGAGCTTGACATAAATGTGCGCGGGTGGCGGAATCTGTAGAACTGAGCTCCCCACATCTGATGCTGACCCACGCCGACGCTCACAATGGTCTTGCGATGCCGCGTCAACTTTGACAACTCGCTGATGGCCCGCTGCTGAGAAATCCCGGCAAACTCCTCGTCGTATTTGAACGGGTTTTCTTTGCGCCATTGCTGACATTGTGCAACCCAATCGCCGATGTCGGGATTGGGTTCGACGATCTTGTTCAGCTCTTGCAGGGCATACTTCACATCGCTGATGACGGGAATGTGCGCCGCTTTGTTTTTGTTAATTTCCGACGGATCAACGTCGACATGAACGATCTTGGCATGTTTGGCGAAGTCCCGGACGCGGCCCGTCACCCGGTCGTCGAATCGGACGCCCAGTGCAATCAGCAGATCGCAATCTCGGACGGCCCAGTTGGCATATACACTGCCGTGCATGCCAAGCATATCCATCGACAGCGGGTCCTCATTCGGAAAAGCACCTAACCCCATCACGGTCATCGTGACTGGAATGCCGGACTTGCGGGCCAATTCGCGCAACTCTTCGCTGGCTCCGGACGCGATGATGCCGCCACCGGCGTAGATCACCGGTCGTTTGGCCAGTTTGATGGCAGCGGCGACTTGGCGAATCTGTTCCGGTTGAGCATACCGAGTCTTCATTCGGTATCCCGGGAGGTTCATCGGAGCATCCCAGTCTGGCACGCACTTCTCGTTTTGCACATCCTTGGGAACATCGACCAGCACCGGACCGGGTCGGCCCGTCGTGGCGATGTGAAATGCCTCTTTCATGATCCGCGAGATATCGTTCGCGTCGGTGACGAGATAATGGTGCTTGGTAATGCTGCGGCAGACTTCGACGATGGGCGTTTCCTGAAATGCGTCGGTCCCGATAACGGGTCGCGAAACCTGACCGCTGATGGCGATCAAGGGGATACTGTCAAGCTTGGCGTCCGCGATGCCGGTAACGAGGTTGGTCGCCCCAGGTCCGCTGGTGGCCATGCACACGCCGACTTTGCCGGTGGAGCGGGCGTAACCTTGGGCAGCGAACGTCCCTCCCTGTTCATGTCGCGGTAGGATCGTGCGGATTTTGTCGGAATAGCGTGTTAGGGCCTGGTGTAACGGCATGCTGGCCCCGCCCGGATAGGCAAAGATGATATCGACCCCATGATCGACCAGTGACTTCACCAGGATATCCGCACCGCTCATAACTTGTTTGTCTGTCGAGGTTTTGACCGTAGACACGGCGATCGCTCCTGCGGCTTGCAACTGGTCTGAAGGGAATGGAAATCGGTCTGAAAACTGCGGTGAGCGATTCACTGTAGGTCAAAGGGTTTATTAGTTCAAGCGACGGAAATTGGCGGTTTCT
>CAZFLF010000458.1:0-5866 GCA_964519825.1 uncultured Pirellulaceae bacterium
CGTCCAACGGGGGCGAGGACTACTTGAAGACCGGTGCGTTGTTCCAGAATCGACGGCAGCGAGACGGGAGATTCGGGGCGTGCCACTACTAGGGATACCGTCAATTCAACGGACCAGGCAAGCTTTGCGGCGTGGGATTGTCGGGGACGCCACAGCCCCGGTTTTTTGTACCAACCTCCCTACAACCAATGCGGTATACGTTGAAGAGCGACGGTCTCGATGACAGAATAGGCACATCTACGTACTTATTGATACTTATTCAGCGATATACCTGCCGACACGGAACAACCGGCCGGTAGTCTTTGAACCGGAGCTCCCATGATTGCCGTTTCCATAGGTCGTGGCCGCCACCGCATGATGATTGCCGAGCACCGGCATTTAGCGGAACAAGGAGCGCAGCTGGTCGAGTTACGTCTCGATTACATCGTGCGCGCGGTCAATCTGAAACGATTGCTCGCCGAGAAACCGACGCCAGTCATCATCACTTGCCGCCGCGAGCAGGATGGGGGGTTCTGGAAGCATTCGGAGCAGGACCGAATCATGTTGATCCGCACCGCGATCGCGGAGGGAGTGGACTACATCGACTTGGAAATGGACATTGCCAGCGAAATCCCGCGATTCGGCAAGACCAAGCGGATCGTCAGCTACCATAACTTCAAAGAGACTCCGCAGAACCTGCGGGAAATCCACGACGAGTGCGTCAAGTTGAAAGCCGATATCGTCAAGATCGCGACGATGGCCAATGAGCCGCGCGACAATCTTCGCATGCTGTCCATGATCAGCGAAAGCGAAAAGCCAACCGTCGCTTTTTGCATGGGGGACATGGGTGTACCGTCGCGGATTCTGGCCGGCAAATTCGGCGCGCCGTTCACCTACGCAGCATTTCATTCAGACCGCGCAGTCGCGCCAGGACAGCTTAGTTTGGACCAAATGCGCGAAGTGTATCATTACGACGACATCACGCCGAACACCGAAGTCTTGGGCGTCATTGCCGATCCTATCGGGCACAGTCTCAGCCCAACCATCCACAACGCGGCCCTGCGTGACCGGAAAATGGACATTGTGTACGTCCCCTTCCGCGTGCCACGCGAGAATCTCGAAGAATTCCTCGGAATGACGCGTCAGTTCAGCATCCGTGGGCTGAGCGTAACGATTCCGCATAAAGAGGCCGTGGTGCCGCTGCTCACCGTAGCCGACCAAGCGGTGGACCATATCGGCGCGGCGAATACGGTCGTGATCGACGGCTATGATCGTCGCGGGTTCAATACTGATTCCCAATCGGTGCTGGATAGTATTGACGCAACACTCGGACGCGGCGGGGATGTTGACGTGCTTGCCGGCCGCACCGCGCTGATCCTCGGCGCCGGGGGAGTGGCTAAGGCTGTGTGCTATGCCCTGCGATCCCGCAATGTGAAGATAGTCATTGCCAATCGTAACCTGGCTAAAGCTGAGGAGCTGGCAAATAAATGGCAGGGAAAGGCGGTCGAATGGAAAGACCGTCACACAATCAACGCGGACATGCTGGTCAACTGTACTCCGCTTGGCATGCATCCCAACGTGAACGAGACTCCGTTCGACGCGGAGACACTGAACCGGGCGATGATCGTGTTCGACACGGTTTACAACCCCGAGCAAACCTTGCTCATTAAGGATGCCCGCAAGAAGGAATGCTCCGTGGTGACCGGCGTGGACATGTTCGTGCGCCAGGCGGCTCATCAATTCAAGCTCTTCACCGGCGAGGAAGCGCCCATGGAGCTGATGCGCGAGGTTATTCGCCGGTCGATCGGCGCGGCGAAGCAATAGCCGGAAAAAAATTTCGCTGACCAGCGCGACGGCCTTGGAAGGCCATCGTACTCGTTTCGCAACAGAGCCAAATCGTCCCGGCAAAAACGTCGCACCACCCATGAACCCCATCCGCGAAACTGCTCCGTTGGTCTCTCTCATCGGCTATCGAGGCGCAGGCAAAACGACGGTGGCCCAGCGATTAAGCGATCGAATTGGCTGGCCCTGCATCGACGCAGACGTCGAACTTGAACGACGAGCCGGCAATACGATCCAGGAGATTTTTGAACGGGACGGCGAGATTGCATTCCGCGACTGGGAAACGATCACCATTCTGGATTTGACCCAGCGAGACCGCGTCATTCTCGCGTTGGGTGGCGGCGCGATCCTGCGAGAACGCAACCGCCTCGCGATTCGGCGAGGCCTCGTGGTCTGGCTGCAAGCCGATCCGCAAACGATTTGGCAACGGACGACCGCCGATCCGGCGACCACTCAGCGCCGGCCCAACTTAACCACTGGGGGCATCCAGGAAATCGAGGAGTTATTGACGGCGCGGACGTCTCTTTATCAGGAATGTGCCGACCATTCCGTGCAGACGGTCGGCCAGACTCCTGACCAGATCGCGGACCAGATTGTATGCTTGCTCCGGAAGCGTTTTCCTGATTGAACGCGACACCACGCTTATCCGCTGTAGGACGGGCACCTTTCCCGTCACCCATTGCTAGACGGGCAAGGTGCCCGTCCTACAGCGGGTACCCTGGTAGGGACGCATTCCTGGATTCTCTTAGCGGCGTTGACTCCGCGTGACGAGGCGACTGAGTGAATTGGTTCATTTCCTTGCCGCTGGAACTCCGGATTGCCGTGATGGCTTTCTTGGGCGTGCTCGTCGGCTCGCAGATGAACCGCGGAATCTATCGGCTGGCCTGGTTTCGTCACGACATTGGACCTTGGTCGCCACCGCATGGGGACGCCCTTCCACGCGGAAAGTACGACCGATTGCCGATCCTCGGGTGGTGGTTACTGCGCCGCGAGTCGTCGGTTCACGGCCGTGGATTCTGGGTTCGGCCGCTGCTCCTGGAGTTGGCCATGGGAATTGGCTTCGCCGCTCTCTATTGGTACGAAGTCGACCAAGGTGCGGTACTCGTGCGAGGCCGTGGGGTGTTTGTCCCGCCCCCTCTCCTCTCGTCGTGGGTCGCCCACGTGCAGTTCCTCAGCCACCTCGTATTAATTTCCCTGATGATGGTGGCGACCTTCATTGATTTAGACGAGCAAACGATTCCCGACGCGATCACCATTCCTGGAACTCTGTTGGGGCTATTGTTTGCAGCGGTGCTACCCGAATCGCGAGCAATCGTTACCGTCCCCGCTGCGATCGCTGGCAGCGGATACGCGGCGGAATTCTTGCATCTTTGCTCCGGTACAGGCCGCCCGAATGTAGGCGATTGGCCAGCGTGGTTAGACGGTTCAAGTGGTTTGTTCATCGGACTGGCTTGCTTCATCGCTTGGTGTCTCGCGATTATTCCCTGGACCTGGACGCTGCGGCGCGGATTGATCATGGCGGTCCGGTTCTGGTTGGCCAGCATCCCGCGACGTCCATCGACGGTTCCGATCGCCGTGCTGGGAGGAATGGGGGGAGCGGTGATTACCGCGGTCTGGTTCATCGGCGGGACACGTTGGGAAAGCTTGCTCTCGTCGCTCGTCGGGATGGCGGTGGGGGGCGGAATGATCTGGGCGGTCCGAATCGTGGGGAGCGCGGCGCTGCGACAGGAAGCAATGGGCTTTGGCGATGTGACACTCATGGCCATGATCGGATCGTTCACCGGCTGGCAGCCGACATTGATCATCTTCTTTCTGGCTCCGTTCTCGGCCATTCTGATTGCGGTTGCCCAATTTGCGGTCTCCCGGCGACACGATATTGCGTTCGGCCCGTACCTCTGTCTCGCCACGCTATTCTGGATCTTGCGGTCGGGCAGCATTTGGCGGGATTATGGACTGCCGATATTTTCGATGGGTTGGCTCGTGCCGGCCATCGGCGGCAGCGGATTGTTATTGATGGGCGGGATGTTGCAGTTTTGGCGTCTGATCCGCGATGCCTTATTTCCGTGGGAGCCGGACGAGACCTCAGCTCTGCCCCAGGCTGCTCCTCAGGCAACCGTCGAATCCAATGGCCCGGGTTTCCTGCCTGCATTTCAGCCCCGACCGGCAAGCTGCGATCATCCTCTGCGAAAAATGATTTCATTGCAGCCTCCAGAACCTCCAATTCCAGGATCGAGGCAGTTAGGACATCGGCCACCGGGATCGCAACTCTTTCGCCATTGAGGTGTTGAACAGCCTCACAGAGTGTGCGAGACGCCTTCCGGCTACTATTGACCGCAACTTCCGGGCGAAGGATACTTCACACCGCGAACGGAAGAAATGGAACGAGAAGGTGCATCGCTCGTGACGGTCCAGCAGCTAACCGATGTGTTGCAGGCAAATGGGTGGCGCGAAACGAAGACCGAAGAATACTTTCGGCGCCTAGAGCTGGCAGCACTTAGCAAGATCATCACGATTTCCGGCAAGCTCGAATTGAACGTACCGCCAGCGGTCTTGCGAGCCATTTGGCGGCACGCACAGCTTCAGGAGTAGGATGATGCGCTACGCCGTCATTTTTGAGAAAGCGGAATCTAGCTTTGGTGCGTATGTTCCAGATCTTCCCGGCTGTGTCGCCATCGGCGAATCACTGGCAGAAGCCAAAACGCTTATCTCCCAGGCGATGAAGCAGCATCTCGAAGGACTCAAAGGGGAAGGACAACAGGCACCTGAGCCGATGTCCGTTGTGGCCTATATCGACGCCTAATCACTGATCTGGTTTTGCAGGTTCGGTTGGCACACGGGCTGCAATCTCGTTGAGCCGTTCATCGTGACGTGCTGAACGAGTGCCAGGGAAGTTGATGTTGTGCCAGCGAAAAACTTATTCCCTGACTGGAAACATCGGCCGTTCGGCGAGTGGAAGTTGGAAGTGGGCCGGTGTTTCAGGTTTTCTGTTACGAAAATTGATCTTGTAACTTTTTCAAAACGCGGGGACATTGTTGCACCCGCAAAGTACGCCGCGACGTCGGAAAACTGAGAACCCGCGCCGCACGGCTCGACAGGATGTTGAGCCACATGACTATTGATCTGACACAGACGCAGCGATCCAAGGAGGGACGCGATGGTCTCCGCTACTTTTCTGGCCACAATTCTGGCCGTCTCTGGTTCCAGCAATGTAACCCTGTTGTCGTTTACGGCCGATTGGTGCGGAGCCTGCCAGTCCGTGAAACCGGCCGTACAACGTCTCACTTCCGCCGGCTTTCCCGTGCGGGAAATCAATATCGACCGCGAGTCGGAGCTGGTCGCTAAATTCCGTGTGACGTCGGTCCCCTGCTTTGTGCTGGTGGCGGACGGACGCGAGATCGAGCGGGTAGCGGAAGCGACAAGTTACGCACGGCTGGTGCAGATGTTTGATCGTGTTGGACGGCAGCCCGCCGAACGGTCGTCAACGAATGGCACAAACTTGCAACTGGTACGCGGACAATCCGGCGAGCGCGGCAACGGAATGGGATTGCCGCGCCCCTTGGCTTCGCTGGCTCGCAACTTGGGACAACGGCGCGAGCCGGACGAACGACTTGTGGAAATCGAATCCGGTCCACCCACGCCCAGCGCGAACCCGATGTTCTCCTCGCCAACCGCATCCAGCGGATCGACTGCATCTCCGCCGCAGCGCCCGATGGTTTCGGATCCGCCAGCCGCTGAGCCGTCGTCGGATCGAAACGATATCCACAGGCAGGCGTTGCAAGCCACGGTGCGACTGCGAGTCGATGACCTGAACGGACACTCAGTCGGTACCGGTACGATCATCGACACTCATAACAATGAAGCACTGATCGTCACCTGCGGACATCTCTTCCGTAACTCGTCAGGTCGCGGTCGCATCGCCGTCGATCTGTTTGTCGATCAGCAACCGCGTACTGTAAACGGTACTTTGATCAGCTACGACCTGGAACGCGATCTTGGCCTAGTCGCAATTCCAGCTCCAACTCGGCTGACGGCGGCGCGGGTCGCT
>CAZFLF010000459.1:0-5864 GCA_964519825.1 uncultured Pirellulaceae bacterium
AGTCTGCAGGCTAATCACCGACCCCCGTGTCCCGTTGAAATGCTTCGGCAAACCAAGTGTTTATCGCACTCTCTTGTTTGCGTACACGAATCACGAGGGCTAATCCTTCGTCAATGAGCGACTGGACAGTTTCGTCAAGCTTATCTTCTCTTGATCCAGCCAAGTCGGCTCGTTCTTGCAGTCGTTGGACCTTTCCCGCGAGTTGGTCGTAGAGTTTGAGGATCTCTGCATCCTCTTCTTTCAACTGCACGACACGCTGGGCTAAGTTCAAATCCTCCGATTTTATTTTGGACAATTGATCCGCATGGCTTCCCGTAATCGCTCGCCGCAGGGCATTTCCACCGGTTTCGCAGGCCTGCTGTAAAGCGGTCGCCCAGGACAATAAATCACCGGGAACAACAACTGACTCCAGGCAAGCTTCCAATTCCGCCAACGCAACGGGGCGGGCGGGCGCGGATTTATTCACTGGAGTCCCTTCGAGGCCGCTAGTGAGCGCATCCGTACGATTGCTGTTGGTGGTACTCATAACCGACTCCCCTTTTCTCTAGTTTGCTAAAGGCATAAAAGAACGCTTGGAGAACAGATCTCTTTTCTCCAAGCGTTCAAAAATTAATACGTTCGGCCGCAGTTAGCGATCTTTCCGTTCTCGGATGATTGCTCCTCCGGTCGCTTCGACGCGCGCCCCTGGCAAGCCATAGTACTTGTCAATTTCGTCACTAATGCGGGGATCGGCGAAGTTCGGCCATTTGTCCTTGTCAAATCCAGATGCCTTGCGCAGCCGTGATTCATCGATGTTCAGGACTAACGTGTAGTCCTTATTACTGACATCGTGGCGGCATTCAAAGGCACTCCACGGGACCGCGAACAACTTGTCACCAAGTCCCAGTACCCCGCCATACGAGAGAGCTGCGTAGCGAATCTTCCCACTGCCCATCTCGATCACAAGATCATTGACCGTTCCTAAATCCTTCTTGGCTTCGTTTTGCACTTTCATTCCCAAGATCAGGCTGGCACGTAGCACAATACTCTCAGCGGGTTTGTCTGTGGCCTGATCGGCCGTCTTCGGTTTCCGATTGACCTCAATTTTGACTTGACCATTATTGGAATTCACACTGACCCCCGCCCGACGGTCGGCTGGTCTCCGGAACTTTTCGTAATACTTGTCGATTCCGCTGTTGAATTTCGCGTCCGCAAAATTGGGCCATGTATCTTGGTCGAACCCAGGGGACTGTTTCAGCGTTTCTTCGTCGATGTTCAGCACAAAATAATGGGCATCCCCACTGACACCATGGTGATGTATCAAAGCATCGAATGGGACTGCAAAGAGTTTGTCTCCGAGACCCAAAAAACCGCCGTACGAGAGAGCGACATATCTCACCTTCCCGGCTCGGACGTCGATAACGGTATCTTTGACAGATCCGAGTTCTTTGTTCGCTCCATTACGTACTTTCATCCCGGCGATTTCACTTGCCCGATGTAGCATCCCGGGAATAGCGACGTCGTCCGCCTTGATATTCTCTTTCGCGTCTTTTGGATCCACACTCACAGAAACGCTCTTCTTGATAGTTGTCACACGCGGTGGCTCATCAGCTTTCTGGGCCCTCGCTTCGCTAAGTAGGCTCAATCCTACCAAGACGCTAAGAGCGGCGACGTTTACTCGAAGTAACATGGTGTTTCTCCTCAATCCATAAGAGTGCAGAATTGCCAAGTAGAGCCCTCAGAAAATCTTCCGCCCACGACTCCTACTCAAGGTGTGCATCTCTTGGGCCAAGGACCACCGAGTTCGCTGCGCAAAGAGAGATGCAGGCTAACTTTGCGATGATTGCCGCTAATAACGGGCGTCGGGCCTCCACCTCGGTAGGTCTTGGAAAAACAGCTGGCAGTTATTCCATGAATGCACGGGAGCCAGGTTGGCTGCTCGACGTCCACGGATCCTAGGAACGTGGGAAGTCCCTTCTTCGGGTACAAAGGAGGCATCGCTAGTTGCAGTGCTCCCCGGACGACGGTCAGTTCGGCACAACCATTGCGTTCGTCGTGAATGCCGCTTCGAGATTCTCACCGCATACTGACCAACGTTGATGTACCACAGTCCGAAGTGTATCGCTGCTTCACTCCTGACTTTCAGCAGATGAACTGAGTTTGATGATGTCTGTATTGGTTGATTCACCCCAGCCCAGGACCTTAGTCATTTGGAACCCGAAGTCTGGAAAAGCAGCAAATGCCGCCGAGATACTTCAACGGTTGACACAAACTCCAGGCACAACGGTGTTAGAAACGTCCTCGCCGGAGGAAGCTACTGGGGCTGCGATGCAAGCCGCAATCGACGGTATTGAACTGATCGTGGCGGCCGGCGGAGATGGAGCGGTAAACGCGGTGGCGAATGGTCTGGCTGCCTCAGGCGCAAAGGGGACGTTGGGAGTACTGCCCCTCGGGACCGCCAATGACTTCGCGTTTTCCTTAGGGATACCAGATGAGTTGGAGCAAGCGTATTCATTGCTGGCTAACGGCCGAACACGGCCTCTTGATCTCGTCGAAATGGAAACAGTGAGCCAGAAGCGATGTTTTGTCAACGTTGCCACCGGCGGTAACAGTGACCGCGTTACAGCGAGCCTTACGGAGGAGATGAAACAGACGTGGGGTTCATTGTGTTATCTTCGCGGGGCACTTGATGTGCTGACGGATCTGACCAGCTACCAAGCCACGGTGTCATTTGACGATGAACCGAGTTTCGATTTGGCGCTCTGGAATGTCATTGTCGCGAACGGACGCACAAATGCAGGACGTCTCGTACTGGCCCCACGAGCCAAACTGGAGGACGGTTTATTGGACGTGATTCTGATTCGCGATGGGACGGTGCTCGATCTTGCATCGTTGGCCAGCCAGTTTGTCTTGAGTGATTATCTCGAGTCTGAACAGGTGGTCTTCCGGCAGGTGAGATCATTTGCCATCAACGCGGTTCCCCCGATCCGATTCTCCGTTGATGGTGAGCAGCTGGATGATCCCCCGTTCATCTTTCGGGTAAAGCCCCAGGCCTTGCGAGTGATCGTGGGTGAACAGTACCAGCCGGCGCTTCATCAGCCGAAGGCACCGGAATGAGTCATGAGCCGTTGAGCGACTCCCAGGCTCATGGTCCCGACGATTCGGCGGCAAGGTAGAGAAACCAGCAGCGATTCGGCATGCGATTCACCCTGGCGCGGGGAGGGCGCTGCTGCCCATGAGGAATTCGTCAATCGCTCGTGCGGCGCCGCGTCCTTCATTGATCGCCCAGACCACGAGCGATTGTCCACGGCGGCAGTCGCCGGCGGCGAAGACGCTCGGAACGTTCGTCGCGAAGCGTCCATGGTCCGCCTTGTAGTTGCTCCGCTGGTCGATCTCGACGCCCAGCATGCTCGCCACGGTGTGTTCCGGACCCAGGAAACCCATGGACAGAAAAATGAGGTCGGCGTTCCAGATCTGTTCGCTGCCGGGGACCTCACTGAACGGGGCCTTCTCACCTGGCTTTGACCAATCGATCTGAATGGTCTTCACGCCGGTGAGACGCCCGTCGTTGTTCCCGACAAACTCCTTCGATAGGAGCGAGTAAACTCGTGGGTCTTGGCCAAACTTTTCCTTACACTCAGCGTGCGAATAGTCGAGGCGATAGATACGCGGCCATTGTGGCCACGGATTGTTCGGAGCGCGCTGGTCCGGCGGCCGGTCGAGCAACTCGAAATTGACGAGGCTCTTGCACCCGTGACGGATCGATGTGCCGATACAGTCCGCGCCGGTGTCCCCGCCGCCGATCACGATTACATCCTTTCCCTGGGCCGAGATAAACTCCGCGTCATGCAGTTTGGAATCGAGCAAACTTTTCGTGTTCCGCGTGAGGAAATCCATTGCGAAGTGGATCCCCTGCAGATCGCGGCCGGGAATCGGCAAGTCGCGCGGCTTGGTGGCGCCAGTAGCCAGCAACACGGCGTCGTGCTCGTCAAGCAACGTGCGGGGGTCGATGAACTTCACCGGACACGCTCGTTCCTCCATAATCCGCGTCATGTGGCCGACGGGAAAATCCTCTTTCCGGCCCACGTGGGCGTTGGTGATGAACTCGATTCCCTCAGCTTGCAACAGGTTGATGCGGCGCTGCACCACATCCTTGTCGAGCTTCATGTTCGGAATGCCATACATGAGCAATCCGCCAATCCGATCCGCGCGCTCCAACACCGTGACCTGATGTCCGACCTTGTTGAGCTGCGCTGCGGCTGCCAGGCCGGCCGGACCAGAACCAACGATCGCGATCCGCTTGCCGGTCCGAGCCAGCGGCGGCTCAGATCGGACCCAACCTTCCGCGAATCCACGATCGATGATCGCATTCTCGATGTTCTTGATCGTGACCGCCGGGTCGGTGATACCTAGTACGCAGGCTCCCTCACAAGGCGCCGGACAGGTACGACCGGTGAATTCGGGAAAATTGTTGGTCTTGTGCAGCCGGTCGAGTGCTTCATGCCAACGACCCTGATAAACCAGGTCATTCCATTCCGGAATCAGATTGTCGATCGGGCAACCCGAAGCCGATTGGCAAAAGGGAACGCCGCAGTCCATGCATCGGGCGCCCTGCTTGCGCAAGTGGTCCTCGGCCGGTTCCGTATAGATTTCCAGGAAGTCGGTGGTCCGCTGACCTGGATGGCGATAAGGCACCGCTTGGCGTTGGAATTCTTTGAAGCCGGTTGGTTTTCCCATAACTAATGTCTCACCGCTTCGCTGTGCACGACGGCCTCAACTTCCTCGTCATGCGCGGTTCGTTCCGCCAGGACCCGCTTGTAGTCCACAGGCATCACCTTGACGAACTGATCCAGCACCGCCGGCCAATTCTTCAGTATTCGGTACGCGACCGCCGAGTCTGTGTACTTGTGGTGCAGTTCGATCATTTCTAGTAGCTCAGTGATTGCGTCCGCGGTATCAACTTTTTCCAGTTCTACGGTCCCCAGATTGCATCGGATGCTGAGATCACCGTCCGGGTCCCACACGTACGCGACACCTCCCGACATTCCTGCGGCAAAGTTGCGTCCGGTCGGTCCGAGGATTACCGCGCGGCCGCCGGTCATGTATTCGCAACCATGGTCGCCACACCCTTCCACCACCGCCCACGCACCGCTGTTCCGCACGCAGAACCGTTCGGCGGCCTGGCCGCGGAAAAACGCTTGGCCGCTGGTCGCACCGTACAACACGACGTTTCCGATGAGAATGTTCTCTTCGGCGAGGAAGCCGGCGTCCGTGGGGGGATAGATGATGATCCGTCCGCCCGACAACCCCTTGCCCACGTAATCGTTGGCGTCTCCTTCCAACTCCAGCGTGACACCACGAGCCAGCCAAGCGCCGAAACTCTGGCCGGCCGAACCATGAAATCTGAAATGGATCACTCCGTCGGGCATCCCCAACTCGCCCCACTTTTTCGACAGGGTGTGGCTGAGGATCGTGCCAACCGTGCGGTTGGTGTTGCAGATGGGCAATTCATGACGCACGTACTCCCGTCCCTGAATCGCCGGTTCAGCTAACCGGACGAGCTGATGATCGAGCGCCTTTTCCAAACCGTGGTTTTGCTTGATCGTACAGCGGACCTCGACCTTGTCATGCGGCTTGGGCGCGGGATACAGGATCGGCGTCAGATCGATGCCGTCGGCCTTCCAATGGTTGATCGCGTCGCGTGGTTCGAGACAATCGACCCGTCCGATCAATTCGTCCACCGATCGAAACCCGAGCTTAGCCATGATCTGCCGAGCGTCTTCGGCAACCATGAATAAGTAATTGATCACGTGTTCCGGCTTGCCGGTGAACTTCTTGCGCAACTCCGGATCCTGGGTCGCGACTCCGACGGGACAAGTATTCAA
>CAZFLF010000460.1:0-5864 GCA_964519825.1 uncultured Pirellulaceae bacterium
TGGAGTGGTGAACGATGAATCCCGCTGAACTGCAACCGTTCGAACTGCTGCAGATCATGGCGGCGTTTTTCGAAACGCACGGAGTTCCCTATCGCGTAGTCGGCTCGTTGGCGAGCATGGCTTACGGGGAACCACGATTTACAAATGATGTGGATGTGCTGGCCGATTTGCCGTTGGGCAAGGCGGCGGTGTTATGCGCGGCGTTTCCCGCCCCGGATTATTACGTGGCTGAATCGGCCGTGCGTGAAGCAATTACCAAACGACGTCAGTTTAACATCCTGCATCTCCCCTCTGGTTTGAAAGTCGATGTGATCGTGCCAGCGGACAGCGAATTTGGCCGGCTGGAAATGACGCGAGGTAAGCGATTGACGAGCGAAGGCGAATTCTCCGCTTGGTTCAGCTCGCCAGAGGATGTGATCCTGAACAAATTGGTTTACTTTCAAATCGGTGGTTCCGAAAAACACCTGCGCGACATCGCGAGCATGTTCAAACTTCAAGGCGAAAAGATCGACCGCGGCTATATCGAGCATTGGGGAGCGAAACTCGGCGTGCTCCCTGAATGGCAACTCGTTTGCGAGCGATTGCAGGAGAAACCATGACCAGCGCCGACTTTTCGGAGAACTCCTTGAGTAGCAGAAATCAGACAGCCAACTTGTTGCCACAATCTGGGAAATATCCGTAACCACCTAGAACCACACACTGCGGAGAATGATTCATGCACCGAGACATCCCAGGACAAATCGTGTGGATGATTGCGGTCTTGTTTGTTTTCACGGCCAATCCGACGCCGGCACAGGAAGCCAAGCGCGAGGGCTTTGGGAAATTGAAGTATCTGGATTCGATCTTCCAACCCTCTTTGAATTCTGCAAACTGCGCCAAGATCAGTGCCGACGGCAAGTTCTTGTACGTCACAGCGTGGGATGCGAAGACAATCGTCGTGATGCAGCGTGATGCGTCGACGGGGCGCTTGGAAATGGTTCAAGCGATGCAGAGCGATCGCGACCTGGATGGCGTCACCGCCGTGTATTTTAGTCCTGATGGACGATTGGCGGCGGCCTCGGCGCTTCGGTCGCATACGGCAGTCTTATTCGAGCGTGACCCCATGATGGGCATGTTGCGAATTCTCGATGTAGCTCGAGACGGCGAAAAAGCGGTCAAGGGTCTGACTTGGGCAGTCGATGGAGTTTTTTCGCCCGACGGAAAATTCTTATATGTCTGCGACCCCAAGGTGGCGGGAGTTTCCCCTGGTCTACCAGATCAGAAGGGCGCGATTACAGCCTTCCAAGTCACCGCCAATCGCAAACTAAAATGGATTGAATCCAACAGTGGCGAGAACAGCTGCTTCGATGGCACACGCAGCATTCTTTTTCATCCTGATCGCAAACTAGCATTTGTGGCAAGTTCGACCGCCAATGCCCTGGTGGTCCTGAACTGGAACAACGAATCCGGCAAGATGACGATTCGGCAGATCGTCCACGACGGTGAGGGACGCGTAGGAGCCTTGGCAGGGGCGATGGAATTGACTTGGAGTCCCGACGGCCGGTTTCTGTACGTCGTGTCTGGACGGTTCAAAGGCGACAATGCAGTCAGTGTTTTCAAATTGACTGCCGAAGACGAGCTGGTTTGGGTCGAAGAATTCATTTCTGGTCAGAGTGACCTGCAAGGATTCGCGGGTGGAAACCAAATCAGTGTCTCTCCTGACGGACGCAACGTTTATGCGACAGGAACGGTGTCGAATTCATTGGCCTGTTTTGAGCGCAACACGGAAACCGGCAAATTGACTTACCTCGAAACACTGATGAACAACGGAGCGGTCAATCACCTTAGTGGCGCCGCGGGCGTTGCAATCAGCCCAGATGGAAAGCACGTTTACGTGACCGCGGAATTCGCCGGCGGCGTTTCGATTTTTGAACGGCAAGGCACCCCGTGACTTTCTATCAGAAAGATCTTCGCAGCGCGAGGCGATTGTAGGATGGTCTCTCCAGAGCCGTCCGAATTGCGTCGGCTCTGGAGAGACCAACCTACATCGGTTGCGCGACCTTGATCAACGGTGAACAAAATCACGACAAATCAGAGCGGTACGCCACGATGGCGGCGGTGGTTGCAGCTTAGCCTGCGGACCTTGTTACTGCTCGTGACCGCCTGCTCGGTCCTGCTGGGCACAGTCGGAATGCGCGTCCTGCAGGCCAGACGGCAGCGCGAGGCAAGCAAAGTCGTCGTTTCGCATGGTGGCAGTATTTCCTATGCCGTTGAGCCGTCCTGGAGCCAAAGGTCACTGGGCCGGTTGCTGAGCGAAGAGCAGTTTAATTTTGGCACGGTCAACCAGGTCGATCTGCGTGGTGACGGCGTTACAGATGACGTATTGGATCACATCGCCCGATTCACGAGGCTACAGAGGCTGCACCTCAATGACACGAAAATTACCGACGCAGGATTGGCAAAACTAGGGCGACTAACAGAACTAGACTCACTTGAACTGACGGGGGCCAACGTTCGTGATATGCGGTTGGTCTGCGCATTGACGAATCTTCGGCGGCTGATTCTCGCTAAGACCGGTGTCGACGACGGCGGTTTGAAACAACTTTCCGCACTTAAGGAACTCGAGGGACTGGACCTGTCCTTTACGCTTGTCACGGAGGACGGCCTGCAGAGCCTGCGAAACTTTCAACACCTGAAACAACTGCTCCTGATTGGCATCCCCGTCACGGACAAAGGGCTCAAATGCCTGGTCGATAACCACGACTTGCGTGAACTTTGGTTGTGGAATGCTCCGATCAACGGCGAGGGAATCAAGCACCTGCAAGACTTAAGAGGATTAAGCAGGCTTGATCTGAGCGACACATTGGTGGACGACGCAGGACTGGAGCACATTGGGGGCTGCACTTCGCTGCGCAACCTGTCGTTGGAGGGAACACCGATCACCGACGCGGGATTGATCCATCTCGCAGGTCTGAAAGATCTCGAAATACTCAACCTCGAGGGGACTGAGATAACGGGACCAGGCCTCGAACATCTGATAGGAATGACGCAGCTCGCTCAGCTGAATCTGTACAACGTGCCAATAACGGACCAAGGGTTAAGGCATTTGTCCAAGATGAGTTCATTGCGCGAACTCCGGTTATGGAACAGCCGAGCTACTTCCGCCGGAGTCCGCGACCTGACTCGCAGTCTGCCCAACCTCAAGATCATTCAGTGAGCAGGAACTCAAACGACTGAACCAACTCGCACGGTGAGCACAAGCCCGTGAACGTCAGGGCTTCTCGCGATTGTATGTGAAGAGAAACAGCTGAGTGCCCTTCGTGGTCTTGAACTCGGTAGGCCGTGCCGTGCCGCTTAGTTGTTGTTGTGCCCGGCCCCGAATGAATTCCTTCGGAGCGAGAGGGACATGAAATTCCGTTTCCGCCCCCGTTTCACTGTCCGCACGCTGGCCATCTTCGTGACGCTGGTCTGCGCGTACTTTGGCGCGTGGGAAGCGACGATGCGGTATGGGATTCCGGCGATGGAAAAGAACGTTCATGATCCCGTGTTCATTGGCGAGGACGGAAAAGAGTTGGACGTGACCATACAAGGCAGCTGGTACTATTACGCCAGTCCCAATGTACCGGCACCCTTCGTCGTCACTGTCCGACGATATGACGGCGTTAATGTCGTCGTGGAAATGATTCTTTGGCCGACAACGCAACTTTAGAAAGCTACCGGCGCAGCCAACTCAGTCATCAGTTGTTGTTGGCATGTCAGGTTCCATAACGTCGGCAGGCTGAACAGGCGATTCGCCGAGGTCATCACCTTTATCTTCCTTCACGACCCTTGGCCTTTTAGTTGTTGATCGAGTTACTTTCTTCCTTGCTTCGTTGGCCTTATCGCCTTCGAGCACTTCTCGCTTAATGACCTCTGATTCCATGACTGCGCGGATTTCATCGACTGTTATCCGCACGTCTGGTGACATTCGCCGAAGTTCCTTGCGGACGACTTCAAGTACTGGATCACTGAGAATCATTGCGCCCAGGAAGAATCGACTAAGTGCGAGTTTCTGGCTGTGATAGTCTCCAAGGACAGATTTGATCCACCCTTCTTTGCAGAGCAAAAATAGACACTCAACATCCTTCGGCACTTTGCCGCTGAGTGCGCAGAAATCGCATTCAACAACAAGTTCCTGATCGATCGGCTTGGCAAAAGTAACCTTGTAAATCCGCCAAGTAACGCCATTCGTCAATACAACCCAGTCAACCCCTGGTTGGCAGCGTAGTCTACTGACTGCGTGAATCGCCCTACGCAACTTTCCCAGATTTCCGCAAGAAGCTGGCTGTCTGGTTCTCCCTTCCTGGTTCTCCCTTCCCTGGTTCTCCCCCTTCGCTGGACATCTAATATTCGACCGAACACGCATCGCGGGCGGATATCCTTACAGTCCGTTGTTCAACCAGTCGATGTCCTCGGCGTAATGCGACTCGAAAGTGGACTTATCGGTCACCTTGTCCTTGACGCCGCCGTCGCCATCGCGGTTGAATAGGAACCAATCGTCTCCGGAGTTGCCGGTGAGAATGTCTTCCGCGTGATCATCGTGCACCGTGGCATCGGTCAGCAGATTTTCGTTGTTTAGGCCGCCACCCGTTTTCAGATGGCTGACCCGGGTAGCGAAGGCCGCGTCGGTGCGGGTCCACTCCTGCATGATGAGGGCCAGCGCCGCCTCGCGGGCGTCGAAATCGGTGGTACCCGCGATGAGAATATCGTCGCCGGCGTTGCCCACAATGCGGTCCGCGCCGGTCCCGCCGATGAGCAGGTCGCGGCCATCACTGCCGGCCAGGAAATCGTCTCCGGCGCCACCGAGCAACACATCGCGGCCGGCGCCCCCGTTGAGGCGGTCATGACCTTCGCCGCCATAAAGCCAGGCAGGGACGGTAGTGTCGTCCCCCACCTTGACGTCGTCTTCGCCAGCTTGGCCGTAGACCACGACGCGACTGATGGGCAGGGCGAACTTCCCGCGAATCTTCCGATTGGCAACCTCGTGCTCGTTGATGCGGATTGTGATGTATTCCGCGTCGGCGTCATCGCCGCCGTGGACACCATCAGTGCGGATGCGGATCGTGTCATCGCCCGTGCCGCCGCCGACGACTAGCATCGTTTGCCCCGGTGCCAGCGGATCGTCCTGAAGAGCGGCAATAACCACGGTGACCGTGGCGCTATCCACGGCAGACAACCCGCCGCCGTCCGTGACCCGCAAGGAAACTGTCATCGTTCCAGCGTCGTTCAGGCCGGCGGCAGAGAACGTGGGCATCAGGCCGGTCTCGTCGCCGCGACCTGCGAAGGCGCCGGTTTCGCCAAAGACGCCGTCGCCGTCGAGGTCCCAGCTGTAGTTGAGGGTGGTGTTGGGCTGATTGGGGTCGGAGCTGCCCGACGCGTCGAGGTCAACGTCGCCACCGCGGACGACAGTGTACGGACCACCGGCGTCCGCGACTGGCGGCTGGTTGACCACCAACTCGAAGGCACCGATGTCCACGGTGCCGTTGTCGATGCGGGCGTACCCGACACCACGCTGGTCGGTAGTCACGCCGGCCGGGATCAGGGTGTTGTCGCCGGCATTGAGGGCCGAGCTGCCGGGCAGGAGGGCCATCGTCTCGGTCGGCCCGCCGTTGTCTTGCAGCGTGCCGAGCATGGGATTGATGGGCGCCGCGGCGGTGCCGACCTGGTTGCCGTTGCTGCCGTGGCTGATCCCGCTCAGGTTCGTGTCCACGCCGATGAGGTTATGGGAACTGCTGCTGGCGATAGGGCCATCAATGTCGACGCTGGAATTCGCTGCCACGATCGTGTTGTTCAGCGTGCTCGCGCCGCGGGTGTAGATGCCGCCGCCGACATTAGACGAGTTGCCG
>CAZFLF010000461.1:0-5858 GCA_964519825.1 uncultured Pirellulaceae bacterium
CTCACTGTGATATTGCAACCGCAGCGAAATCGATCCCGAGGGCAAAAATATGCGACCCAGCAGCTGGTGCTTGGTACTGAGTTGCTTCGTAGCGATCCACGTGCACGGAGAAGGGCTGCCCTCTCCCGTGGACGTCTTTTTGAGTGGGCAGGACGGATATTTCGCATTTCGCATCCCAGCACTAATCACCAGCCAACAAGGGACTCTGTTGGGCTACTGCTGCGTGACGACTACGAAGCGGCTATTTTCGGCGAGCAGCGCGTTCGCCGGTTTTCGAGTCGCTTGTGGAAACCGGAGTCGACGTGACGATAAGCGCCCTTTGAAAGTGCTTTTGTACAACCTCGCGGACCCCTTCGACATTAACCTTGTTGATACGGTCCTCGTAAGTGCGGTCGTGCTCGTATCCCAATCCCAGCAGCTCGTCGACCGCTGATTGAAATGCTTGCGATTGCGGTGTGACGTTGTGCATCGAGTGTGCCGCGATCAATTTCTGCTTGGCCAGGTCAAACTCTTCCTTCGGCACACCTTCCTTAGCGATCTTGGACACATTCGCTTGGATTCGCTTGATCACGTCCTGCAACGTATCGGGGCGAGTTTGGGCCATGAAGAAAAAGTATCCCGGCGCGGGACCGGTAACCTCTTGGCCATAGATGTAGTACACGAGACGCTCGCCGCGGAGTTCCTGGAACAAGCGGCCGCCAATTCCTCCACCACCGGTCAGAATCGAATTGAGTACTTCCAGCTTGCTTCGAGTTTCCACTTCGCGCGCAGCGACAGTCGGGAAACTGATCACGACCATCGCTGTGTTTTCTCGCTGCGTCGTCAAATTCACTATGTTGCCGTCGGTCGCCGGATGTTCGGCCGGGTATCGCGGGAATTCAAAATCCTCGGCTTTGGGAACGGCACCGAACGAAGTCTCCAACTGTTGCAGCGTCTTGTCCGGATCGATGTCGCCGAAAACCGCTAGGACCATGTTGTTGGGGACGAAATACTTGCGATGAAACGCACGGCAGTCATCCACGGTCAGTTGCTCGACCGACGCCTCGGTCCCGAGGATGGTACGGGAGTATGGTGATTCTTTCGGCAAGTTGGCCGCCCAAAAGTCCATGATCTCCGTCTGGGGATTGGCTTTTCGCGCGGCGATTTGGGCGAGTTGGATTTCCTTGACCTTGGCAAATTCGTCTCCCGGCAACGTTGGCTTGAACAGAATCTGAAACGCATAATCGAGAGTCGTGTCGAAATCGTCTCGCAATACGAGACATTGCAGGTAGCTCGTGTTTCGTTGGCTACTGACGGTGAACATCCCGCCGATGGAATCGAAGTATTCGGCGATCTCGCGTCCCGTGTAGGGCCCCGCACCGCGCGACATGAGTTCACAGGTCAATGCCGCCACGCCGTTCTTTTCGTGTGTTTCCGCCAGGACTCCGCCGTTGATGAATGCCTGGACGCTGACCACGGGTGTCACCGAGTGGCGCTTGAGCAACACGGTCAGACCATTCTTGAGCTGCCGGCGAATAATTGGCGTCTCCTCGAATTCCTGCTTCTTTTCCACCTCGGAGCGGCGCGTGCCGAGCGGGTCAATCGTCACAGTGTTCGTCCGATGCGGAACGAAATATAGACGAGCAATCTCTTGCACCTGTTCGGGCGTGACCGACTGGATGCCTTCGACATATCGGTCGTCAAACCGAGCGTCGCCGGAAGAGATAAAGCTCATGGCCACTGAATTGGCTTGTTCCTGTACGGTCTGCTGGCTGAACACATGCTCGGAGGCCTTTTGGCGTTTGACCTTGGCCAGTTCGTTCTCCGGGACGAGCTCGCTTTTCAATCGATCCACTTCCTCGTGGATGATCTTGCGGCAATCGTCGAGCTTGTCCGGTTCGCACTCGACAGAGATCTCGAACCAGCCTCGCACAAAGCCCGGCGTGTAGGACGAGCTTACGACGTCTGTGGCGAGCGGCTGATCGATCTTTAACCGTGATCCCAGCCGCGAGCTGTCTCCATTCGTCAACAAGTAGCTGGCTACGTCCAAGGCATACAAGTGCGGATGCTGCAGCTCAACGGTCGGCCAGGCCACGGCGAAGTTCGTCGTCGGCCCTTCCATTTCGCGGACGGACGAGCGCGGCGAAGCCTGCTCTGACTCGACCGGCAATACGGCTCCGCGTTCCGTAGTCCGCTGGAATTCTCGGAAGTTCTCCAGCACCTTGTCCAGAACATGCTGCGTGTCGACATCGCCGGCAACCACAAATACCAGATTCTGCGGCACGTACCGCTCGTGGTAGAACGCGAGTACCTCCTCGCGCTTGACTTGTTGAACCACCGCCAAATACCCGATCGTCGGATGCCGAATCGGATGAGTGATATAGAGGAGTTCCTTGAGCGATTGATGTACAACCCGCCCGCGGTCGGCCTCACCCATCTCCAATTCTCTTTGGACAACCCCCATTTCACGCACGTACTCTTTATCGGGAATGGTCGAATGCTGCATGCAGTCGGCGATCAGTTCGACTGCCAGGTCGGTATGCTTCGCCGGACAATCAATGTAGTACGCGGTGACGTCCGTGGTGGTAAAGGCATTCGTTTGTCCCCCCATCGAATCCAACAGCCGTTGCGACTCCTCCTCGGGCCGTTTGGTCGTCGATCCGAGCGCGACGAGATGCTCGAGCATGTGACTCAATCCCATCCCCATGAACTGCGCCTCGTAAGCGCTCCCCGTGTTTCGCGCGAAGCTCCGCACGGTGGTCACCGGCGCGGCATGATTCTCTTGGACCAGCACCGTCAGGCCTGTATTCATGACCGCCTGGGTCAACCCCTTGCCGAGCGCCACCTGAGACGCATACTTCACTTCCACCTTGGCATGGTGTTCCGGTGGTTTCGCTGGCAGATTCGCTGGCGGACTCGCCGATGATTTCGCGGGCGGATTCGCCGGAGTCGAACGCTGTTGGGCTTGCACCGCGTCAACAGCAAGCACGGCAATGCCGACGGCGATCCAGCGAAAGTAAACGAAGCGATTGTTGGTCCCGAACGTGTTCATGGTTCTTCCTTGTTGATGGACGGTGATCACCATTTGGTAGGAGAAACAGAAGAAAATGTCCACCCCAAACGATTTCCACCGTGAACCAAGATTGGAGCCTGTACCCAATCAAGTTGCGAGCGAACAGCGAAAGCCCACGGTCGCAATTGTCGGAGCCAGCCGCGACCGCGCCAAATTCGGGAACAAGTCGGTACGGGCTCATATACAGGCCGGCTACGACGTTTACCCAGTCAATCCGCGCGGCGGTGAAATCGAAGGACTGCAGGTCTTTGGCGAATTGGCGGAGATTCCGGTCGAACGTCTCGATCGAATCAGCATGTACGTTCCCCCGCACGTGGGAATCCAGTTGCTCCAAGAAATCGCCCGGATCGGATGCCGCGAGCTGTGGTTCAACCCCGGCAGTGAAAGCGCAGAGCTGTTGGAAAAGGCTCGGAGCTTGGGTCTCTTCCCGATCGTCGCTTGTAGTATCGTCGACGTGGGAGCGAATCCGGGACAGCTATGACTAGTGATCCGCCACGCTTGACGGGGCACTGGCCTGTTCCGCCACGCCGGTGAACCGACCGAGGATCTCCAGCAGTCGACGCACCTCCACGCCCGGCTCGGTCGACCGTGTGACCGCACCGCTGACTGCAATTCGTGACAGTCCGGTTTGCAGCACCGCGGGCAAGTTCTCGGCCGTAATGCCGCCAATAGCGAATGCCGGAAGCGTAATCTCCGCGGCGACATGTCGTAATAAAACTAGCCCTGGAAAGCCGACAAATGACTTGGTCTCGGATGGAAAGGTCGGACCGCAACCGATATAGTCGGCCCCATCCAGAACCGCTTGACGCGCTTGCTCCCACGAATGAGTGGAGACGCCAATCAGGCGGTTCGGGCCAACGATCACGCGAGCTTCCGCGACTCCTAACTCTTCTTGGCCGACATGGACGCCATGGGCATCGGCCAACTCGGCCAGGTCCGGCCGATCGTTCATGATGAACAACGTTGGCGTCCCGCGGACCAGGGCTCGCAATTGCCGCGCACGTTCGAGTAGCTCGCGATCCGGCAGCCGCTTATCGCGAAGTTGCAGCACCTGTACGCCAGCGGCAATCAGGGTCCGAGCGAGACTCGTGAAATCGGCGAGACTCGCACAGCCGTCAACCAGTACGTACAACCGTGCATCGGCCAGACGCTGCCGGCTGTACTCCGTTGTCTCGACAGCCTTCGCTAAGGTGTACGCCCGATATCGAAGCTGCTCAATGGCGACGGCAATCGCGGGAAATAGCGACTTGGAAAACTCCTCCAAACACCGCAGCGACTGTTCAACTCGCTTCTGGTTCGCTGCCCAAACCTCGCGCGGAGTAGATCGTTGATATTCATCGGACGCCGATACCTGAGTCCCGACGTCTCCCGGAGTGTCTCGCGCGGTCAGCCGCTCGCCACTGGGAATCTCCGCGAGTGCTGCGGAAAGATCGTGCCGCAATTGTTTGCACAGTTCAGTCAGATTCCGATCGCCAAGTACAAATCGCAGGTACTCTTCGACCACGCGCAAGCCTTCCACCGCGCGATTGGCATTCGCATCGAGAATTCTCAACGTCGTATGGCGATCGTGCATTGGAGAGGTCAGAGGTTAGAGGTTAGAGGTTAGGCGAAGACCCGGAAAGACGAAATGCTCAAGCCTGACCGCCAACGACTAACTAACTCTAACGCCTGAAGCACGGCACCTGAACTACGACGCGTAATTTCAAATCGCGATTTCCAGTTTCCCGTTTCAGGTTTCAGGTTTCAGGTTTCAGATTTCTCTTCCTCACCTCTAACCTCTAACCTCTGACCCCTAGCATATGTCGATGCTCTTGAGCCCGTTGCCGCCGGAGAGTCTTACGCCGTTCAGGCAACGTTCAGCCGCTTGCACCAGTTCCAGTACAGGGAAGTTACGGGGGGGCATGGCAAGTGAGGCGAGTCCAATACTGACGGAGACATGCCCGGAACTGCGTGGTGTTGCATCGGACCACTTCCGGACGCCGTCCAGAACCTGTCGCGCGACGGCGCTTGCCTGCTGCCGATCGGCACTGGTGAGAATCGCGCCCAGACGCGAGGCAGAGACCATCTCGATCGGTATGCGGTCGTTGCTGTCGACGGCATCATGAATCAATGATTTGATGTCTTGAACGAGTTTTGTCGTCTGGGTGTTGCCGTGCCTCAGAATCAAGGTCTCGAAGTCGTCGAGTTGCACGAGCACGAGACTGATCGGCAACCGCGATTGCCGGCAACTGGCGACGACCGTGGTTAATCGTCCGATCAAACTCGGAGCTGGCACGCTGGCCACGTTGATCGGCGGTGATGGTTGTGATTGCGATTGGGGGCCGGCTGCGCCATGTGCGGCAGCCACCAGAGTCGCTTGTGCTTTGCGCGATCCGTGAGTGACTTGCAATCTGGCCGGGGCCTCGGCGGATTCGTTCTTAATTGCTGCCGCCAGAACTTCCATCGGGCGGCGGGGAGGGGCGAGTAATTCAGACGCTACCTGGTTGATTGTCTCCGCTTGACGCCGATGGGCCTCCTCCAGCAGAGATAAATAGTTCATCTCGTCGTTCCACGGTATCGTCAGGGCATCGGCCAATTGCGGTGTCATCTTCTCGATTCGCGACAGCACCGGATAGAGCTGTTCGATTTTCAAGCCCAGATACACATCGCCGGAATCCAGCAGTTCATCCAGCCAGCGCACTTGGCGGTCCAGGAGAAAGCGAGTCAGCAACTCGGCCAAGTCTAAAATCTGTGGCAGCGCTCGTTCGGCGGGTTCGAGTTGTGCCAGGCTTTGCGGATCATGTGGCGCGGAGATGGCGCGCAACAT
>CAZFLF010000462.1:0-5841 GCA_964519825.1 uncultured Pirellulaceae bacterium
GGATGCGCTCATCGTGCAAGTTGAGTAAGAAAGGCAAATCTTGCCGAGAATCCGCTTTGCAGCGGTGGTGCCGATTTTTCCTCAGGGAGCGTTCCGTAGCGGCGGAAAAGCCAGCGGAACCACGATTCCTCGAAGAAAATCGGGGAAGTTGGGAGCATCCAAGAAACAAAATCGGCCTTTACAGATGGGGCAGAATCTGCAAAGGCCGGAGTGAAATGGCCGGCACGGGTGGGGCAGATACCCGTGCACGGCCGAAGGGAATCAGGTACCTGACGGCGAATAGTATGCGCGCTTTTGCAATTGGTTCAAGAGGCGCCTAAATTTTTTTGGACGTCCCTCTCCCGGCTGGCCAATTAGCCACCAATGGCACCGGTCTTGGCGAGAGTTGAGGGGTGTTGCAAGCGGCAATTCACTTTATGGTGTAAGCTATTGGCAGATGATCAGTTAGCGGTAAATGGAAGACCCATTGCTTGCGGTATTTCCCTCCCGCAGCCTCTTTTTCGCGAGTTGCTTATGTCCTGCAATTCTCTAAGACCGATCCTTCTGTTCCTCGTCCCTCTCCTAGCCGTTCAAAATGTCGCCGGCGGTGACGCGGAAACCAGCCAGCAGTTTATTCGCATCCAGTGCAATGAGGCGAAGCAGCCGATCAGCTTACAAACCGCAGTCGTGCGTTATTCGGGAGGTGACGCGTCGAAATCGGCGATGACGGTTGACCTCGTGGGTGCGATCCATGTTGGAGAGAAAAACTATTACGACGAACTCAATCGTTCGTTTCGCGATTACGACGCGGTACTCTACGAACTGGTCGCAGCCACGAATGCCGCGGTTCCAGCACGCGGCCAGCGTTCGGGGCATCCGGTGAGCATGATGCAAGTCACGATGAAGAATCTTCTCGGCTTGGAATTCCAGCTCGATGGCATCGATTACAAGCGTGAAAACTTTGTGCATGCCGATCTATCGCCCGACGAATTTTCCAAGAGCATGGAACAACGCGGCGAGAGTTTCACGAAGCTGTTATTTCGCTTGATGGGGCAGGGCATGGCTCAACAATCCACCGATCCGGCTCGATCGAACGACTTAGCGATGTTCGGCGCTTTGTTTTCGAACGACCGAGCCCAGGATCTAAAACGAGTCATGGCGCAGCAGTTTGCGGAGCTGGAGAAGGCGAACGCCGTGCTGGACGGACCCGACGGATCGACGATTATCACCGAGCGAAATCGACGCGCCATTCAGGTCATGGAAAAGCAATTGCAGGCAGGCAAGCAACGATTGGCCATTTTTTATGGCGCTGCACACTTACCTGATTTCGATAAACGACTACGCACTCAATTTGGATTGAAACCCGTTCAGGAGCGGTGGCTGGAAGCTTGGAATTTGCGAACTACCGATGACCGCCAGAAGGCGACGACAGCCAAAAAAGAGCGCAACTAGAAAGCGTTGAGAATCTGGAACAGGTTGTTGTACTGATCGGTCCACAACGGAAACTCACCGCCGGGACGTCTGCCGAAGCTCTGAGCGGCCTTGGAGACTTCCTGGTCTGCTAAGAACCGCTTGTTGTTCGTCATGAGCATCCATTTCGCGAGCAACACTCCACGCTGGAAATCGCCGCGACTGGCGATTTGCACGCAATGCATACCCAGGTGTTCCGCCTGTCGCAGCACAACGGGTTCGAGACGTAAGTGCCGATTGCTGACGTGGACCGCGATCACACCGTCGGATTTGATGTGCCGGCGATACACCACGAACGCCTCTTTGGTGAGCAGGTGACACCTGGAAGAAAAGCATGCACGTGGTCCATACCGCCGGCGAGCCACCGAACCAGGGGAGCACCGATTTGCTAATCACCGGTTGGATTTGAAACACCAAGAACGCGCTCAGTAGCGTGGCGACAGTGAGCCACATGGCCAACCACGGACGGCGAGGAAAGGACATGCGGAAATCCTTTTTACGTGCGATGTCCCGTCGACGAAATCACGAGCGGTAAACATCTTCTAGCAACTCTAGGTTCTGTCTTAAACAGGCATCAGCGGCCTGTGTAGGATGGCCTTCCAAGGCCGTCCAGGGACGATTTGCGGTATCGGCGACGGCCTTGGAAGGCGATCGTACTACGGCCACTTCCAGGCCGTTCCGCGCCAAGCCGGAACATTCGGCACAATCGTTCCAGTGCGACCGTAGACGAGGATGGCCGTTCAGCACGACTTTGGCATCCAGTTGGTCGTTCGATGTTCTGCCGCAACCTATGTTTGACCGGGACATTCTCGGCGCCGCGCGAACGTGCAGACCGATAGACCCACCACCCATCGACTAATCAAGGCATCGTCCTATGGATCATGTGCAGAGAAAGCTCAAGGAGATTCTAGATCTCTGCGTAGAACTCCAGGCTTCCGATATCCATCTGACCAGTGGCTGCCCGACGTACATGCGGATCCGCAGCGACATCAAGCAGGTGTCTCCCGAGGTCCTCACCCCCTTTGCCATGGAACAGATGGCGATGCATATGATGACGGACCATCAGCGGCAAGTATTCGCCGAACGACAGACGATCGATTTTGCGTTTTTTAGTGAGTCCGGAACGCGATTCCGCGTCAATGTCTTCAAACAGCGCGGCACGATCGCTCTGGCGATCCGACGTCTGGACGAGAACTTCCGATCGTTCGAACAGCTTACGCTGCCGCCGCAGATGAATCAGTTGGCCAGTTTTCCACACGGATTGGTGATCGTTACTGGCTCAACAGGAAGCGGCAAATCAACCACGCTGGCCACGCTTATCAATCAAATCAACGAAACTCGTGCGGCACATATCATCACGATCGAAGACCCACTCGAGTTCATTCACCAGAACAAAAAGTGTCTCGTCCGGCAACGGGAACTGCACTGCGACGTTCCGTCGTTCGCCGATGCGGTACGAGCGGCTCTCCGCGAGGATCCCGACGTCATCCTGGTGGGTGAGATGCGGGATCTCGAGACAATGCGCGCCGCGATCATCGCCGCGGAGACAGGACACCTGGTCTTTTCCACCCTGCACACCGGCGACGTCGTTGGTTCGATCAGCCGCATGATGAGCGTGTTCCCGGCAGAGGAACAAGGCGCGGTCAAAAACCAACTTGCCCGCGTCCTCATCGAGGGGCTCGGGCAAGAATGGCACGATCGGATCGGTGGCCAAGGTCGTGTGCCCGCGGTCGAGATCATGTTTGTGACGTCCGCGATCGCCAATCTGATTCGCACCGGCGAACTGCAGCAGATTTACTCGATGATGCAAACCGGCAATGCGGACGGCATGTTGCTGTTGGAACAATCCTTAGCGAACCTGTACCACTTTGGTCTTGTTACCCGCGAGGACGCGATGCGAGTCGTCCGTGATTCGTCGATCTTCGAGTCACGATTGCGTCGGTTGCAAGAACGTCAGCAAGGAGCCCTGCAACCAGCCTGATCCGCGCGACCGCGCGATCGGAAGCGACTTGTAGCCTCCAAACACCTTTTGCCAGGGTGAAACTTATGATCCAAGACCCCATGTTTCTGGTTTCGATCAATCTGTTCGCGGCGGTATTGGCCCGCTGTCTCAAGCCCAACCTACTGACAGCGGTACTGCTGGCCGTTGTGATGATCGGTTGCGCCGGTTACCTCGGCTCGCATCACAGTACAGAGATTATGGGAGCTTTGAACCACGGCCGGGACCTGGCGTTGACGTGGACGGGCAACCCCCCCGCCTGGCCGTCGGAACGGAATCGCACATATTCCGATCTGACGCTCCTGGACCAGGATGGCAATCCCACGCGACTGTCTGATTTCCAAGGCAAAGTAATTCTGGTCGAAACCGTCGGGATGTCGTGTCCGGCCTGTGTTGCGTTCTCTGGGGGGCACGAAAAAGGGGCTTTCCTTGGCGTGCAACCGCAATCGAATCTGGAATCGATCGAGCAGTACGTGCGCCGATTTGGCCGAATCCGACTGGATGATTCGCGTCTGGTGTTCGTGCAAATCGTCTTGTTTAATCAAGAATTGACAGCGCCGACGCGCGAAGAGGTGCAGGCCTGGGCCGCGCATTTCGGTTTCCGACGCGATCGGAACCAGATCGTGCTCGCCGGTTCCCGGTCTATGGCCACTGCCGCCAGCCGAGACATCGTGCCCGGATTTCAGTTGATCGATAAGAAGTTCGTACTCCGCGTTGATAGCACGGGAAAGACACCGGCGGACAATTTCTATACCGATTTGTTACCGCTAATCCGCCAGCTCATCAAAGAGTGACACTTCGAACAGCCGAATGGGCACCGCCCAATTAGTGGTTATGCCCTTGGATACGGTTGCTCGACGCGTCGATCTGGTATGGCAAGTTGGTCACGGGACAGGCTGGAATCGCCTCCGGATAAAACTCGCCTTCCAATTCGGAGAGCTGAGTCGGAAACCCACCACGATCGAAATGGAAATGCTCGATCGCAGAGTTCAGATCCCCTGTGTACTGGAGGCAGCATTTCTTTTTGGCGTCGAATGCCTGGGCGGAAACGCGCGAAATCGCCATAGCCGCGATGATCCCGATGATCGTGACCACGGCGAGCAATTCCAGCAGGGAAAAACCCGCAGCACTTGCCAAGCGTCTTTGCATCAGCCCTACCCCAAAGTATTCGCGCGACTTCACCCGCGCATGTGGTCCACTTAACCATACCTTGTGGAGCTTCTGGCCGATCCGGTCCGACGGCGGCTGTGCCCGTTTCCGCATCACGTCAACCTCGGCAGAATCCCCATTCACGGAAGATTGGCACTAATCAATTCGATCTGCCGGCGATCATGTTTCGTCAAGACACCAAAGCGACGCCTGTGCCGCTGTTCAAACCGCTCAGTTCCCGCTAATTTCTTCGCGCCGCTTCGCTAACGTGCATCCTTCAACGACGATATTGCTATGATCCCACGCGAACAGCAACGGCTCGCGGGAGCGAACCCGTGCTAAACGGGTGTGGACATTTGATTGCGGCCATGTAAACCTGCGAGAAAAGAGATTCCGAGATGACTGTCACGGTTTTCGATCAACTTGCCGGCCACTTCCGGGAAGCAGCATTGCTCCATTCCGTTGCGGAACTATTGGAATGGGACGAACGGACGATCATGCCGCCGGCAGCCGGGAGCTACCGCGCCGAGCAAGTCACCCTGTTGTCGGGGATGGTCCACCGCCGGCGGACCGATCCGCGCGTCGGCGACTGGTTGGCGGAGTTAGAAGGGGGGCCGCTGGGAACCGACCCCCACAGTGATTCCGGGGCGACGATTCGACAACTGCGGCGCCAGTTCAACAAGCTCACCAAGGTCCCTCAGGCGCTGGTCGAGGAACTGACTCGAACGTCCGTGTTGGGCCAACAAATTTGGGTTGACGCACGCAAGAACAACGACTTCGCCGGACTCCGATCGCTGCTGGAAAAGACGATCCATCTCAAGCGGCAGCAGGCGGAGGCAATAGGCTACAGCCGTTGCCCCTACGATGTATTGCTCGACGACTATGAGCCGGGAGAAACCACCCAGAACGTCACGCGCGTCTTATCGGCGTTACGAGCCGAACTTGTGCCGCTGGTCGCGGCAATTGCCAACAGTGGCCGGACCGCGCCGCTGGAGGTCCTGCGCCGTTATTACCCCGTCGCAATTCAGCAATCGTTTGGCAAAGCGGCCGCCGCGGCAATTGGTTTTGATTTTGGACGCGGGCGGCTCGACGTAACACATCATCCGTTTTGCGCCGAGATGGGACCGGATGATTGCCGCATTACGACGCGATACGACGAGCACTTCTTTCCATCCGCATTTTTCGGGGTTCTGCACGAAGCGGGACACGGACTCTACGACCAGGGATTGCGAACGGATCAATAC
>CAZFLF010000463.1:0-5828 GCA_964519825.1 uncultured Pirellulaceae bacterium
GTGATCTACTTCTTCATCACGGAGAAAGGTTCGGACGATTTCCGGCTTGTGGCCCAACGCCCGATCGGCACGAACGACATCAACAGAATCAACATCCAAGCCGACGCCAGCGACCAAGCCGGAGGTGCAGAATTCGTTTTGCAGAATCTGTCGATCCGAGCCACGAAGATTGTGCCCGTCAAATGACGGAAAACAGAATCCAACGCGACTAGGATGCTTAACGGCGCTAGCTTTGTCGACAGTGGCGTTCTCCAACTGGCCTCTTATCTTTTACCCCCAATCTATAACCCGTTCCTCTCCGTCTTCCCAAGAATTGGAAGGCTGTCGATTCTTGGGAGACGCCTGCGGCCTTTGTAACGGAAGAGAGCGAAGTTGAGGCGAAAGAATTGCTCTCGGTGGAAATGCGCGGGTTATAAATTTGGGGTAAAAAATGCAGGTACGGAAGTGGCGCGGGTTGAACTGCGCAATTTTTCGATCGTTTGGTTTGTCTCTAAAGGAAATCAGCGCGACGACCTGCGCGCGCCGCGCAGGTCGTCGCCTCAAACCGCAATTAGTCCATATCGGGACGCAGGAATTCCTGATCCCGAGGCGTTTCGCCGGCCGACCACGATGGATCGGAGACCGACGACCCGGCAGATCGTACGGCGCCATCTGCCATCACCATGTGGATGACGCCTGAAGACAGGCTCTGGGACTTCAACGGATGCGCGTTCGTCGGCGGCACTCCGAATTCGGGCCTGAGCATGCATCGGCACTTCCAGGGGGCGCTGCCGGTCCAGGCGGTCGGGACCGGGCCACCACGATTCACGAAACCGCTGCGAGCCCAAAAACCATTGGTGACGGCCGCGATCACAGGATGGCACTCCCCCGACTATTGCTTGGGCCTGATGTTCCTGCTCGCAAATCTTCCTGCCTGTTTTCATCGCGGAGTTATGGGCAGGAAGATTGGCGGGCAGGAGGATTTGAAGCATTACCAAGCATGAAGTTGGCTTCTCCAGCTTGAAAATAACCGACACGCTGGTGATATTGTCAGACAATTCGTGCGTCAGCGTTTTGTAGCCTGGACTGTTATCTCGGGATCGCCGTGCTGAACTAGCCGACTTTGTGTTGATCGCAGGCATGACAACTTTTCTTGGCATCGATCTTGGTTCGACGACCATCAAAGGGGCCATGCTGGATCTGGAGCGTCGCTCGGTTGAAACCGTCCGGATGAGACCGTTTCCGGGTCCGATACCGGGACGGCCGCCGTCGCATTTCGAAATCGATCCGCAAGCGGTCGTGGACGGAACGCGTGCGGTGCTGAGCGAGTTGCTGGAGTGCGCGGATCAAGTCCAAGGAATCGTTGATTGCATCTCGCATGCCGTGGAGCAGACCGCCGACTCGGACCTGAACGTCAATCTGGCCTTTTTCGCCGGATCGCTGGGTGATCGGGGACACATCGACAACATCCGTCTCGACAACCTTTCGGTCGGTCATGTCTTCCGCGCGGCGTTTGAGCACATGGCCGAGAACTACGTCCAGTGTGCCGCCCGTCTGTCACCGGAGAAAAAGTGGCGCCAGGTTGTATTCTCTGGCGGACTGCCTCAGAAGTTTCCGAGCCTGCGGCGAATGATTGCTGAACGCTTGGCCTGTCCGGTACGCTCTGTCGACATCGCCGAGGAAACGTTGGAGGGACTGCTTCGACTGGCGCGGCGGATTATGAACGTTCCTGAGATCCAAGGAGAATAATGAGTATGTCCATCTTCGAATTAACTGGGCGGGTGGCTCTCGTATCGGGAGCTGCCAGCGGAATGGGGCGTGCCATGTCCCTGGCGCTGGCGGAACATGGTGCTGATCTGATGCTGGCCGATCTCAATACCGCAGGCCTGCTGCGAACGGCCGTCGACATTGAAATGCTTGGTCGAAGATCCGTCGCGGTGACCTGCAATGTGTCGGACCTGGCACAAATCCAGAACCTGTTCGAGCGGCTCGACCGGGAGTTTGGCCGGATCGATTTTCTCGCCAACGTCGCCGGGGAAGGACTCATCGCCAAGCCGGAGGACATCACTCAGGAACAGTTGCAACAGGTGTTTCAGAACCTGGTCTTCGGTCGGTTTCGAATGTGCCAAGAAGCTGGCCGGCGCATGCTTCAGGCAGGCCGCGGTAGCATTCTCAATATCGGCTCGATCGGTGGCGCCACGGCGCTCGGCCGCGGCCACATCGGGTACAGTATGGCCATGGGGGCCGTGATCCAGATGACTCGCGAACTCAGCACCGAATGGGCAAGCCGTGGCGTGCGTGTGAATTCGATCCTGCCGGCTCAAGTGATGAATCCCAGTCTTGAAAAACGCATCGCCGCCGATCCGAGCTTGCAAGACAAATGGATCAGCGGCATCCCGTGCGGCCGCATGGGGCAACCGAATGACATTCAAGGGTTGGCTGTGTTGCTGGCTTCCGATGCGTCTTCCTGGATCACCGGGGCAATCATCCCGATGGATGGCGGGAACCTGGCGGTGAATGCTGGGGGGACAATCGGAAAACAAACAATGACCAAATCCCAATGACCTCTGATCTCTGATCTCTGATCTCTGATCCTGTTCCAATGACCAATGACCAACATTTATCGCTGTATCGCACGATGCAGACGATTCGGCAGTGTGAAGAGCAACTGGCCAAGTCACACCAGCGCGGACTCATACACGGTGCGTGTCATACGTATGTCGGCGAGGAAGCGATTGCCACCGGCGTTTGTGCTCACCTGCGACGGGACGATGTGGTCTTCAGCACGCATCGCGGACACGGACATGCCTTGGCGAAGGGGATGCCGCCCCGTGAATTGATGGCAGAACTTTTCGGCCGTGCGACGGGGTGTTCGCGTGGGCGAGGTGGCAGCATGCATCTCTTCTCGCCCGAGATCGGCATGATGGGGACCAGCGGCATCGTCGGGCCGTGCATCCTGCAAGCCGCCGGAGCGGGTTACAGTTTTAAGCTGTTGCAATCCGACCGAGTCGCCGTGGCCTTCTTCGGCGACGGAGCCGTCAACAACGGCGCTTTCCACGAAGGCTTGAATCTCGCCAGCATCTGGAAGCTGCCGGTGCTGTTCGTCTGCGAGAATAATCAGTTCGCGACCGAGGTCTCGTTTGCGTACTCCGCGGGGAATCCGGAGGTCGGCTCGCGCGGCGCCGCGTACGGCATGCCGGGGATCACAGTCGACGGCAACGATGTGCTTGCCATTCACGCGGTTGCCGGTGACGCGGTCCGTCGAGCCCGCGATGGACAAGGACCCACGCTGCTCGAATGTCGCACGTATCGCACTCGGCCCCACGCGGAAGGCATGGGGGACTTCAGTTATCGCACGAAGGAAGACGTCGAAGCCTGGAAACAACGGTGCCCAATTCAAACGCTGCGGAGCAAACTGGTAGACCAAGGAACAGTTTCCGAGTTGGAGCTGAACGCTATCGACGCCGAGATCGCCGCGCTCATTGTCGCTGCACAGCAATTTGCCGAATCGAGTCCCTGGCCTGTCCCCGAATCCGCGACGACGAACGTGTATGCCGAGTCAGCGCAGCCAGCAGCGAAGCAAGCTGCAACTCCGTCGGCCCCTTCCCGCGAAGTGACCTACATGCGAGCCACTTGGGAAGCCCTCGCGCACGAGATGGAGGTCAACCCGCGGATCTTCGTATTCGGCGAAGGGATTGGCCAACGGGGCGGAAACTTCAAAACGACTGAAGGGTTGTTCAACAAGTACGGACCCGCGCGGCTGTGCGATACGCCGATCGCGGAACGTGGATTCGTCGGGCTGGCCGGGGGAGCGGCGATGACGGGGACTCGACCAGTCGTCGATTTCATGTTCGCCGACTTCGTCCTCGATTCGGTTGGTGAGATCGTCAACCAGATCGCCAAGATGCAATACATGTCGAGCGGCCGCCTTCGCATGCCAATTCTGCTGCGCGGATGCATCGGCATTGGGCACTCGGCCGCCACGCACCATTCCGGCAGCTACTATTCGATGTACGGCCACTTTCCCGGACTGCGCGTGGTCGTCCCGTCGAATCCGTACGATGCGAAAGGTCTGTTGACACGAGCCTTGCGGTGTGACGACCCGGTCTTGTTTCTGGAACATCGCGAACTGCTCGCTACGAAGGGTCCTGTCCCGGAAGGGGACTACGAAATCGAATTTGGCCGAGCGCGCGTGGTGCGAGAAGGCCACGATATTACCCTCGTTGCGATTGCCCACATGGTCCAGAAATCGTTGGCCGCGGCCGAGCAGTTGGCCGATTCCGGAGTTTCCGTGGAGCTGATCGATCCGCGCACCATCTCGCCACTCGACACCGACACGATCCTCCAGTCGGTTCACAAGACTGGCCGGCTACTGATCGTCGACGAGACGTTCGCTCCGTATGGTTTTGGGGCGGAAGTATCGGCCCGAGTTGCGGACGCCGGCTTCGACGATCTCGACGCCCCCATCAAGCGGCTCAATGGCGCGTTTTCACCGACCCCCTACAGTCCGACTTTGGAAAAAGCAGTCGTGCCGAGTGTTGAGGACGTTGTGCACGCAATTCGGCAGCTTCTCGACGAGTAATACCTATGGCAATCGAAGTCACCGTTCCGCGTCTCGGCTGGTCGATGGACGAAGGGACGCTCACCGAGTGGTTGAAGCGTGACGGCGACACCGTGCGCAAAGGAGATATGCTGTTCGTCTTGGAAGGGGACAAAGCCACACAGGAGGTGGAGAGCTTTGACGAGGGAATTTTGAAGCTGCTACCTAGGGGGCCGCAGCCGGGCGACGCCGTGCAGGTCGGTCAGCTGCTGGCTTATCTGGTCGCGGAAGGCGAGCCGGCGCCGTTTGAGAGTGGCAGTGCCGGCGCCGAGTTTGCCGCAAACGACGTCCCCGCGGAAGCCCGCCTTCCCGCTCCGCTCCCCGCGAATCGCAGCGCCCCGTCCGCCGAATTCCCGCCGCTCCCTCAGGGACCGCGGGCCTCTCCCCGCGCTCGACGTCGAGCCGCGGAGCTCGGCGTGGACTGGACGAAAGTGGTCAGGACTGGGACCGGAAAAAGCGGACGGATCCGCGAGAGGGATGTCCTGGCTGCACTCGGTCGCGCAGAACAAACGGCATCGCAGCCCACGGTCTCAACCGCGGCGAGCCGCAATGTTCAGCCGCACTCACCGATCCGCCGCACCATTGCCGAGCGGATGGTGGCCAGCCACCAAACGACGGCTCCCGTCACACTGACCACCACCGCGGATGTTACCAACCTCGTCCGTTTGCGCCAGCAACTCAAAGGGTCTGGTGCGACCGTGGATGTCGTCGTTCCCAGTTTGACCGACTTCATCGTAAAGCTGACGGCGATCACGCTGAAATCATTTCCGCTGCTGAATGCCCGGTGGGAAGAACACGGTATCGTCACGTCCGCCGAGATCCACATCGGCATTGCCGTCGATACCGATGCCGGCTTGCTCGTCCCCGTCGTACGCAACGTCGAGCAACTCTCGCTCCGGTCGCTCGCCGCGCGGTCGCAGGAGTTAATCGCCAAAGCCCGGACACGACGACTGACGGCCGAGGACATGCAGGGGGGCACCTTCACCGTGACCAATCTCGGTTCCTACGGTATTGATGCGTTCACCCCAATCCTTCAGGTGCCGCAATGTGCGATCCTGGGAATCGGCAGGATTCAGAAGGCTCCCGTGTTCGTCGAAAACCAGTTTGTACCGCGCGACATGATTACGTTGAGTTTGACCTTCGATCACCGGATAGTCGACGGCGGCCCGGCGGCTCGGTTTCTGCAAGCGGTAGCCCGGGCGATCGAGAACCCTGCGGACTTGCTCAGCATTTGACGCGCTGCATGGGG
>CAZFLF010000464.1:0-5825 GCA_964519825.1 uncultured Pirellulaceae bacterium
TTAGTAGCGATCTTTGAAATCGAGCTGCCACCATCCATCCTTCCATTTCAGTTCTACTTTTCGCCAGCCCAGTGGTACTTGCGGATACGGGTAGAACGGGCCGATGTACGGCCAAGCCATCGGCGAGTATTGCTTCGGGTAAGTTACGGCACCGTAATTGGGGTACGGAGCGTAACTCGGCCAAGCGTACTGTGGCATCTGCGGATGATCGAACCGTGCCGGGGCAATGCCCATACCAGGTACCGATGCATTGATCGGAACCGGCGAGCCGGCCTCTGGCATGTTGGTGACGTTCGTGTGACTCGCTGCGCGAGCCGGAGCGAAAGCCAACGGCATCTGCGATGCTGCACCCGGCATCTGTTTCGCCGGCACCCACACATACTGCACACCGGGTCGTCCGGAGGACGCCCCAGCCGCTGGTGGTTGAACCACTGGTGCGGGACGTCCCGACGCCTCACCACTCGCGACCGCCGAACCAATCGGCTCGTCTTCGAGGGGCAAAGGTTGTGGCGGCCTCGGTGTTTCCGCCGGCGATTCCGCGGCGACTAATTGGGATTTGGCGGCGGCTTGCTGAGTCGGCCGGATGTTCGATCCGTTCACCGACAAATCATTGACCACTTTCACGACACCGGGGACAAATCGTGCGGCGTCGAGGATTAGTTGCCGCTGTGCTTCGTTAGCGGCCTGTCCTGACAGCCAAACGATTCCGTGATCGACCTCAACGTCTACGGTAAAGTCCTTAAGTTCTCCGCTCGCCTTCTTTTCTTGGAGACGGGACACTACCTGTTGAGCAATATCGGTGGGTGTCTTTTTCGTTTGCGTGATGGCCAGGCCATTCACGACTTGCTTGACACCCTGCACGTTTCGCACGACGTCCAGAACGCGATTCTGTTGTTCTGGTGTGGCGACTTTACCATTCAACCAGGCCACGCCGTTGTCCACTTCGAGTTCGAGCGAAAAGCCTTGCAGATGGCCAGTGGCTTTTTCCTGCTTGAGGCGGGCCATGATGCGTTCTGCCAAGTCGCGGGCAACCGCTGTTGATTCAGGCTGCGTCGACTCGGTCGTCGCCACGTTGTCGGCCGAGATCTGCCGGCGCGCGGAGACGTTCACAGCCTTCTTCATGGAACTCAGGACTGTGGCCACTTTGGGCGCCGGCGTTAACTCCACCGGCGCGTCCGCTTTGCTGGCGGCAGTCGGGACGATCTCAAGTTCATTGTAAACCTGGCTCACACCGTCGATTCGTCGAGCGATGTCGAGCGCCAGCCTTTCTTGTTCCGCGCTGACCACCGTCCCCTTCAAGTAGACGGCGCCTTCATCGACTTCAAGGTCAATGTTGAAGCCGCTCAACTTATTGTTCTTTTGCTCTGCTTGCAGGCTCTTCACAATCGATTGGGAAATCTGGCGGTCATTGCCGCGTGCCTGACTGGGAATGATCCCCAACATGGCGGTAATCGCCAAACCCACGAAGAAACGTCGCATGGCTCCCCTCCTGAGATAATCTTTCCAGGTCCGTTTCCGCTGTCCTTCCGTCGGGCATTTGGTCGGGCATACTGGGGATGCCGCGGCCTCCGACATGACAAAGGCAAGGCGGGAAAAAAATCGGATTCGTCGCGCCGAATTGGGCGAGGCAGGTGGTCGACCGACGGTTTGGAGGAGAAAGTGCGAACGGCTAGGCCGTCCACTGGGCTGCGGTTGTTCCCCCCGGCGCAACCGTTGCTGACAAAGCTGCCTGAAGATAGTTGTCGGCTATCGATCGTACCGAATGGTAGGTTTTTTTCGATTTTGCCGAGCGGCAAAAAATGAGGGGGACCGAGCAGGCCCGGGGCGTCCGTATTACCAGCGACCTAGTGCCGAATGCGTCGCATGGGTCCTCTAGGTCCTATGGGTCGTATAGGTCGCATGGCTGGAGAAAAGCACGTTCGCGGCACGCTCAACCTAAAACGCCGTGGCGCGATGCGCCTTCTTCAAGTCCAGTGTCGCACCAACGGCCATCAGTGGCATTGTCGGGGCAACTGTCAGCCAGCACCCGCTGCATTGATACATGAGCAGTGCGCTAACAAATCCAACCACCGCGAAACACAGCAACACGAACCAATCGCATGATTGGTGAGGATGCCGGACTGACCGCAACCGCGCGGCGATCACTCCAAACACTCCAATGAGTTGTACCAGAAACGACAAACCAACGATCACGCCTTCTGAATCAGTCCACATCGCCAACGTCTCCCAGAGTCCCTTCCGGAATCCGTCACGGAGCGGGAAGCCCGCCGTAACACGAACAGCCGCCGAAAGCGATTGTTGTGCCGGCTGGTGCGACAGAGGGACTCAGAGTTCTCTGACGTCGGTGTAAGCAATGAAGCAGTAGGCGTTTGCCAAAACTGTGAAATCGAGGCCAAGGAAACTAATTCAACATCTACCAGGCAAACGGGGGATGCCAGATTGTAAGAATTACAAATTGCCGAGCTATTTCAACAACTTACTCAATTCGCCGTCGAGTTCCGACGCATGGATATTGCGACGCAACACACGTCCATTCTTGTCGATGAGAACCATCGTCGGCAGCGTCATGATTCCAAGTTCGTTGGCAAACCTGCTTTCCATCCCTCCGGTCTCAAACAGCTGCGGCCACGGCCACCGATTCTCGACCAGGTACTGGTTCGCCGCGCGCACATCGTTGTCGAGGTTTACTCCCACGACGCTAAAACCCTTCTGGGAGTATTTTGCCTGGACGGTTTTCAACTGTTGCATGTCTTGCTTGCAGAGCTCGCACCATGTGGCCCAATACTGCACGAGGACCGTTTTCCCTCGATATTGCGCTAGGTCGAACGCCTTGCCTTCAATCGTCTTGCCTGCCAGCTGCAGCGGATTGCCAACCAACCCGAGGCGAATTTTGGCACCTTTGGCCTTTCGTGCTTGGTCGGCGGACGAAAAGTCACTCACGATGCGTCCGTATGCGGTCGCGGCTTTCTCGTCGCTACCCGAGAACTCATGTCCCAGAGCGAGTTGTAAGAGGGCCTCGGCGGTTTCCGCGGACTTGGGAAAAGTGGTGACAAATTGTTCGAGGTCCTTGAGCCACTGGTCCTGAACCTTGGCGTATTCGGTCTCTTTCGCGGTCGCAATTCGTTGTGCATAGTCCGCCGTCAGGAGATGGAACTTTACATACGGAACCAGGTCTTTACTGGCGGCATCGACGGAAAGTTGGTCCAGCATCCCCTGCAGCCGCTTAAGTCCTTCCGGATAGTCACCCGATTGAACCGCCGCGCCGACCGTATCCGCAAACTGCTTCACCCAGGTGGCCCGATCTGCGTCTCCAGACGCGTTCTTCGCCAACTGTTCGAGGACTCCGGCTCGTTCGGCATTCAGTTTCGCCTTGTCTCCCCCATCCTTCAGCAACGAACCATCAATTTTCTGCAGTTCGTCGATGAGCTTCTGCATTTGTTCGTTTGCACCGCCCGTTCCGGGCGCATCGGACGTGGCGCGATTCACTAACGACACAAAGGTTCCACCGGCCGCGTCACTCTTCGGCAAGTCGACGATTCGCCATCCCGTGCCGATGTTGACCAGAGTTCCCACGAACAACTGACTGGACTTCCCTTCAGTGTCGACGATTGCGGCGACATTGTCATAAATCAAGAGGTCCTTGGATGAGCCATCGGTGCCGGCTGGGATGATCCCCGGTCGCGAAGCACCAAATTGTAGCCATTCCGATTTTTTTTCGATGACCCGCTGGTTTTTTTGAAAGTCAGCGAACCCCACTTTTGCAGCGGCTGTCCGATCGCGGAAATCCTGCGACTGCCGGTTCGACAGCCCGAGCGCGGCGAGTTCGTCGCTGCTGAGTAACAGTCGCTGGAATCTGGCCGAGCTCGATTCGTGGCGAGCCGCCACCACTTCGGCAGTCCCATCCTCGGGAGAAATAGCCTTCCAATCGCGCAAGGCGGCCACCACTTCGGCAGTGACTTCCTCGGGAGAAATGGCTTTCCAAGAGTCAATCTTACCGTCTTCGTTCGCGTCGATACCCCAGCGGGTCCCAGCCGTTCCGAGCCAGCGATATTGGTCTGCTTTACCATTGAAATTTGTGTCGAGATCGCGATAAACCTCAATTCCGTTCTTGTAGTAGCACCATTGATCCAACTTCAGATCTTTGTTGGAATCAATGAAGCGACGGAGAAGTTGGCCTCCCTCGCCGTAGACGGCCCAGCCCCCTTGTTCAGTGAAAGGTTCCACTTTACACGCGGCCACCTTGTCCTTTGGCGGACGGTCGAACTCCACGTCGGACTGAATGGGAGCCAACTGCAACGCCTCTTGGGCCGATGGAGGTGCCGCCGACATGGGGGACGGAAAAAGGCTCTTCGCGATGAGCAGCAGCCCAGCGCCGAGAAGTGATTTGCGCAACATGGTCGTTGTTCCTCGGAGGACGGGACCCTGACAGGCCATTCTTGACTCGGTATTTGTCGCCGTATTACGCGATTGGTCAAGTTGGACCAGCTAATTTTTTCTGGCACGAGATGTCAGGCAGACCTGACCGATTGGTTTTCGGCTTCGCTACCGGCATAGGGCCAATAAATTAGGCAAGATTTTCCGATTATTCCGGCGATCAGGAAATGTTTCAGCTGCGGGTATTCTCGGCCGATAATCGAGACTTCGCCGGGTTGAACTCGCTGAGCGCGCTCCTAAAATGAGACCCCAACAAGCTGTAACGAGCGCGCATAGCTCAGTTGGTTAGAGCGCGTCGCTGATAACGACGAGGTCCATGGTTCGAATCCATGTGCGCGCACTGTTGGTTTTGATCTTCCGGTGTTTTTGGCCTCCTGGGGATTTTATCGGGCTCTGCGCAGTGTGAGATAGGCGGCAGGAATCGTCCGGTTTTTCGGGGGCCAGGTTTTCCGGGAATCCGATTTTCCGGGGACGTATTTCCGGGGACATATTTCCGGGGGCATATTTCCGGGGACGTAGCTCAATTGGGAGAGCACCAGCTTTGCAAGCTGGGGGTTGAGGGTTCGAGGCCCTTCGTCTCCACTGTTTCGTCTCGACGAATTCGTCTTGACAGTGAATTCCAAGTCGCCCGCGATTCCAGCCCGCGAATTCATTTTTGGCTGGACAGAATCAGGTTGGAAACGTAACGGCGAGTGTGGCAGTTGATGGCTGTTTTTTGGGAAGATTCGAGGGATTTCGGGGGATATTGGGTCGATTTACTTTGTCTTGTTAACGACGGTTGACAATTCGCAGGGTGATCAATAGACTTCGCCGCTTCCCCAATTGGGAACGTGATGACAAGGGGTCAGTCACTGAGAGTTTTTTTTGGTGACTGGCCCCTGTTCATCGAAATGGGTGACTGGTAGATTTTTGTCTTCAGTCAGTAGATGGTTCTTTGACAATTTGGTTGTGAAGGTAGATGGCATTTTGCGTGAGCAAAATTTCTGCCGGTCGCAAGCCGGTGGAGTCTTTGTTCGCGACGTTCTTAGTTAGCGAATTAGCAACGAGAATCGTTACTGAATGAAGTGGCTGACCAAGTTCAAAGCGAGAGTTTTGAATTTAAGTGGTCAAGCTACTAAGGGCGCATGGGGGATGTCTTGGCATTAGAAGGCGATGAAAGGCGTGGAAGTCTGCGAAAAGTCTGGGGGAGCTGACAAACTAGCGTTGATCCCGGAATTCCTGAATTAGCGGACACTGAATCCATAAGTGTCCGACGGCCAACCCGGAGAACTGAAACATCTCAGTACCCGGAGGAAAAGAAAGAAAAATCGATTCCGTCAGTAGTGGCGAGCGAAAGCGGAATAGCCCAAACCGCGAAGGTTTCCTTTGCGGGGTTGTAGGGCCTCTCACAT
>CAZFLF010000465.1:0-5824 GCA_964519825.1 uncultured Pirellulaceae bacterium
GGATTCGCACTCCTGGGCCTCGCAGACTCTTGTAGTTTGCGGGGCCCTTTTTTTATAGGGGAGTTGCCCGACGGGGTGAACCGATGCGCTATCACGCGCTTGCCGTGGATTACGACGGCACATTAGCTCACGACGGAGTGATTGATGAGACGACGTCGGCTGCCTTGCAGCGGTTGAAGAAGTCCGGTCGCCAATTACTTATGGTCACCGGCCGCGAACTGGAAGAGCTACTGGGGATTTGCCCGCAGACCGAACTCTTCGATCAGATCGTTGCCGAGAATGGGGGACTGATTTACGAGCCTGCAACCAAAGAATCGCGGGTTCTCGCCGACCCGCCGCCGGAACAGTTAATCCATGAACTTCAGCGGCGCGGTGTTAAGTCGCTGTCGGTCGGCCGGGTCCTGTTGGCGACCGTCGAACCCTATCACAAGGCGGCACTAGCAGCGATACATGACCTGGGTTTGGAGTATCAGGTCATTTTTAACAAGGGATCGGTGATGCTGCTTCCGTCGGGGGTCAACAAGGCAACCGGCTTGAGCGCCGCGCTGGCCGAGCTCGGTTTGTCGCGACACAACGTCGTTGGGGCGGGTGATGCGGAAAATGATCACGCCTTCCTCAACCTGTGTGAATGTGCTGTGGCTGTCGCGAATGCCCTGCCGACGCTTAAGGAGCGGGCAGATTGGGTAACTGCCGGTTCGCATGGAGCCGGCGTCACCGAGCTGATCAACGGCTTGCTGTCGGATGAACTCGCTGCGGTTGCACCGAAACTGGTGCGGCATGCAATCCCGCTCGGCGTACGCGACGATGGCGGGACTGAAGCAATCGACCCCTATCGAGCCGGCGTGATGGTGTGTGGGACCTCCGGAAGTGGAAAATCGACAATCACCACAGGTCTGCTGGAGCGGTTGGCGAGTGCGGGATATCAGTTTGTCACCCTGGACCCGGAGGGGGACTATTCGTCGCTTGGGTTCGCCGTTTCGTTGGGGAATCCGACACGCGAGCCGGCGGTGGAAGAAGTGCTGGATGTGCTTCGCGACCCAGCTCGCAATGTGGTCGTTAATTTGCTGGGCGTCGCGCTCGCACGCCGTCCCTCCTATTGTGATGAGTTGTTGCCGCGACTGCTCGAACTCCGATCGCGTACGGGTCGGCCTCATTGGATCGTGATCGACGAAGCTCATCACTTGTTGCCCGCCTCATGGCAACCGTCAGCGAAGACTCTGCCGGCAGAAATGGGCGGCGCTCTGTATATCACCGTCCATCCCGGCAGCGTCTCGCGCGGAATTCTCGATACGGTCAATGTGTTGCTTGCCGTTGGCAGTAAACCAGATCGAACGGTCCGCGAATTTTGCGAAGCGGTGGAACAGCCGAGCCCCCCTGTTCCCTGGAGCGGCGATCTTGCCTCGGGCGATGTCGTCCTGTGGCGGCCCGGGACCGATGCTTCCATCCTGGTCCACACGGAGAAGCCAAAAACGGAGCGGACGAGGCACTCGCGAAAGTACACCGAAGGGAATCTCGGTCCGGAGCGGAGCTTTTACTTCCGCGGCCCGCAAGGAAAACTCAATCTCAAAGCCTCGAATCTGCTTCTGTTTCTCCAGATGGCTGAGGGTGTGGACGACGACACCTGGGAGTTCCACCGCCGAAATCAAGATTATTCGCGGTGGTTTCAGGAGCAGATTAAGGACACCGAATTGGCGGCGGAGGTTGCGAAAATCGAGTCCGATAGATCGCTATCCGCGCAGGAAAGCCGCGCGGCAATCCGTGCGGCGATCGAATCCCGCTACACGCTGCCGGCAGACAAGCCGTCCGGGGTCATCGACTGGTTTCACAATTAACTGACCGAGAGGAACAGGTTTCAATGGCACGTCATCCGCGGGCGATAGGATTGCTGCTGGCATTCATTTTTCTATTTAACGTTCCGTTAAGAGCTGCAGATTTGCCGCGTGAGCAAGCGATCGCGGCGATGCGACGGGCGGCGACGTTCTATCGCGAACAGGTCGCGCTTCACGGTGGATACGTATACCACTACTCCGTGGATCTCCAACAGCGGCTCGGCGAAGGTGTGTCCGGCCCCGATCAGATTTGGGTGCAATCGCCGGGTACGCCGACGGTTGGCCTGGCATACTTGGCCGCGTATCGCGCCACCGGCGACAGCTTTTATCGCGATGCCGTGCGCGAAACGGCCGGGGCATTGATCTACGGGCAACTCGAATCGGGCGGCTGGACGAATTCAATTTGCTTTGACCCGCGTAGCAAGCTGGTGGCCCAATATCGCAATGGAAAAGGGCGCGGACGCAACTACTCCACATTAGACGACGGCATTACCCAAAACGCGCTTCGTTTCCTGATCCAGGCGGACAAAGCCTTCGAATTCCACGACGCGCAAATCCATCGGGCTGCCAAAATTGCCCTCGACGCACTGCTGCAGGCGCAATTTCCCAACGGAGGTTTTCCGCAGGTCTGGGACGGCCCGGTTTCGCCGCAGCCAAGCGTCGCAGCGAATTATCCGGAATATGACTGGCGGACGGAAAACCGCATCAAGGACTACTGGGACCTGTACACGCTGAACGATGATTTGACTGGATATGTCGCGAACACATTATTGGATGCCTGGACGATCTACGAGGACCAGCGTTGCCGCGCGGCCCTCGTGAAACTTGGCGACTTTCTCGTACTGGCTCAAATGCCCGACCCGCAGCCTGCGTGGGCTCAGCAGTACGAGTATCAAATGCGTCCGGTCTGGGCGCGAAAGTTCGAACCACCGGGCATTTCCGGCCGCGAGTCGCAAGACGCGATGGAAACGCTCATGAAAGTCTCTCAGTTGACAGGCGATCAATTGGATAACCAAGGGCGCTGGATCAGCGAATTCACCGGACAACCCCTCGTCGGTCAACCCAAGTTCAAAATGGGAGACCGATTTATTTCGAGTGCGGTGTTCAGCCACAATCTGGAGTCGCTCAGCACCTTCGTCAGGACTAAGCAACCATGAATTGGCTTATTCCGCCGACCTCATCATTACTCTCGTCGCACTTCAATTGCCGACAAGATCGGTTGGCCAGCCACCGGCACCAGTTCGACAACCAGATTGCCTGCGACCCGGACACCGCCGAATTCGCGCGTTAGAGCCCGCTGTGCGCCACCGGCTTCCTTGACGACATCCAAGCGTGGGGCCACGGTATCGCCTTGTAATCGCACGTCGAACACCCGATCGCCTGGCGCGGTCTTGGCGTCCAGTTCGGCGAAGTAGAGTTTTACTTTGTAGCTGGCCGCCGGGTCATTCGGACCCACCAGCGGAAGTTCACAACGCTGCATACCGCGCGCTTGAGACGTGAACAACCAAGGTACATCCGCGTTTTCAATGATCAGCGATTCGTCATTGCGCGCTTCAAATTTCCCCTCAGGCAACAACTGGGGCTTGATGTCAAACACGAACTCCATTCGGCCCACGGTCGCGGGGCGAGGATAGCTGAGCCACAGACGATCAAAGCTGTCACGCCGATCGCCCGGCGCTCCCAAATTCACCGCCAGCTGCTGCACCGGCGTCGTGGGGCCAGCCAGGCTATAAATTCCCCAACTCGGCGAACGGTCTTCACGGGGTTCCAAGACGACCGTCGACGTTATTGAAAATAAACAGACACAACCCGCACTGGCTTCCGGGATCATCACCAGCCCGTTGCCGGGAATCGCATTCACCCAGCAACCCAACCGTTGTCCTGAAAAGTGCTTCGTGCCGCTGTCTGCATACAAGTCGTAATACCCGATGAAGCCCGACCGAAAGAACATCATATTGGGCGTCGCCGTGACGACTCCGCAGTGGTGACCTGGCCGGCTGAACTGCCAATCGGATTCCTCGCCGGTGAGCGGATTCTGCCGTTTCTTCGGTTCGCCAGAGTGCAGTTCGAAGGCCCACGGTTCGGCGATCACCACATTTTCGACGATCGTCGGACGATTCATGTAGTTCGCGTCGCGTGACCAGAGTTTCTGACCTTGCTTGGCTTCGAGAACGAGCAGTCGCCGCTGACTGAATTCGCCGCCGAGGAATTGCTTCCAATAATGGCCATTGGCGTTGGCTCCGCAGATCAGCAAGTGGTCGTCGTGATACATCAGGGTCAGATTGCCGCCCCCGGCGCTGACATTGGTGCAATTGGTCACATCGATCGCGTGCCGCCAATGCTCCTGGCCGGTTCGTGCATCCAACGCGATGGCCATCCGCACGTCCAGACGTTTCAGTTCTTCCTCTTTCTTCTTAGCCTCTTCGGGGCCGAGGTTCTTTAGCTCGGTTTTGTCCTGTCGCAAAAGTGCTTCGCGCTCTTCCTGCGAAATCGTGCTTTCCACAAAGAACATCTGGCCGCCGCCGATAGTGATCGTCACATGCATGATGTTGTGGCCGTTATAAGTCCACAGCCGTTGGCCGGACTTCGGATCGACGGCAAAGATCTTGTCGGTGGCACTATCCACCGTTCGTCCACGACGACGCAATGCGGCGGCCAGTTCGCCGTGAATGGTACTGGTGCCGTAGAGAATGCCGTCATGTTGAGCGACGTAGCCCCAGTTGCGAGGAACACCGTCGTCGGCTTGCGGGGCTTTATACTCAGCCCGAATTTTTCCAGTGGCCGCATCAAGGACCGTGCAAGTGTCACCGACCACAACGAACAACGAGTCATCGCTGGCCGCCAGATTGCTCGTTTCGTTGTTGTTGAAGACCCCCGTCCGAATCGCGCCCGGGTTCATATGTTCCCAGAGGAACAGGCCGTTGTAGGCGTCATACGCGCGGATGCTATCGACCCCCTGCGTAAAGAACCGCCCGTTGGTCGAGAGAGGCGCAGAAGAGGCCTCGTGGCGATTGATCGTCTTGCTTGGTCCGGGATCGCCGTACCACAAGACGCCTAGAGAACCCTTCACGCGGTGGTCTTCGCTAAAGCACGTGTTAGCAACGTTGCCGTACTGATGCGACCATTCGCCGACTTCGGCCAGCTTGCCGCGACGTAGCACGGCCCACTGATCGACGGCGGTAATCTCAGCGTCGTCGCGCAAATAAACGCCCGCCAGAGATTGCCGCAGTTGCTCAGAGGAAACTTGTGGTGATCGCTCGTGCCGCGGAGCGCCGAAGCACGCGATTCCGCCACACGGTTTTATGTACCGTCCCAACTCGACGGCCGTCGCCGGCAGTTTTCCGGTGCGCAACATGCTGTCGGAGACGACCAGGTTGGCGAAGTAGTTCGACAGCCCTGTTTTGTCCGGTTGGCCTTGAAAGATCGTCACACGAGTGCCGTACCAGCCCGTTGGCGCGAATCGTTCGCGCGAGCGACGCACCTTTTCTTCATCCTGCTCGAGGGCGTAGATGCGCAGTCCCGGTGCTTGCCGAGCCAACTCGAAGGCCAACCGCCCTTCCTCGTTCCCCAATACCAAACAGAAGCCCTGTGAAACGCCCGAGTGTTTGAGAATATCTCGTGCGGCGTGTTCATAGAAACCAGTCTCTTCGTCCATCGCGAAAGGATTTGTTACGAACGATTCCGGATGGACCAATGGTTTGGCAGTCGGAGGAGAATCGCTGGCATACGAAAAGATGGATCCGGTGGCCGTGCTGACAAACAAACGATCAGCGGCCGCCGCCAACCCTCGGACTTCCCCGTCGGTTTTTGACGACCAAACCATCCGGCCGTCGTTCAAGTCGAATGCTCGCACTTCATCCATGCCTCCAACGATGACAGCGTTGCCGGCCAGCGCCATCGATGATTCGGCGATGAACTCCGTTCGCCACAGAATGCCTTCTTGCGCCAACTCAGCCATCTAACGATCGATATCGGCCAATTTCTCGCGGTCATTA
>CAZFLF010000466.1:0-5822 GCA_964519825.1 uncultured Pirellulaceae bacterium
ACAACAGTGTCGCATTCGCTTCAACCGGCGACGGCTGGGCCGTCGGACCCAGCGGTCGAGTTGCGAAATTCGTCAGATAGAAAATGGCAGAGCCTACGCTGAATTTTCTAAGCAATAACATCGGCGTGCTCAAGATTTAGGGGCAAATCCGTTTCTTCGCCTCCAAGCCTCTGGTCCCCCTCTTACGTTACCCCTATACTGGGTTACTAAACCAATGGGGGGCTGGTATTATACTAGGAAGCACGCGATCCATGGGCTCCGGCATCGTGCAGGTTCTTGAATAAGGAGAGATGGCAATGGCAGGCGAAACGCATACGGTGATCGTTGCAGTTATCGAACAGGACGGTTGTCACTTGGGCACGTCTTGCGACGAGGATTCCGCGGTAACGCTGCTTGCGGTGGTCTCCGAAGATCCGGCCAGTTGGGCTGACATCGCTGCCTACTGGCCTCGCTATCGAACACCGCAAGTCCCTGAGTTTGCGGATGGCTTGGCGATCCATTCCGCGGATTTGGCCGAAGTACGTGCGGCGATCGGCCAGCACGAATCTTGGGTGGTGATCGACCTGGTCCAGAAACGCGTCATGACCGGTCGCGATTTCGATCTTATCGGTCGCGATCAAGCATTTACGATGGTGGATGAGTCGGGTAAACAGCATTACCCTCTCAGTGTTCACTTGCCACCGTGGTGGGAGTTGAACGAACAGATGGAAGCCAACGCTGTGGATCGAAAGCGCGAACGGGCATGGTCGGTCCCGCGAGTGAATCGCGAAGTGCTTTTTGGTGAAGCGATGGTCGACGATCTTGCAAAGCGAATCCTGGGCGTGGTCCAGTCCGAGCCGTGGCGATCGAGCGGCGCTCGCGAGAATAAGCAGTCGCGGTACAAGTTCACGATCCAGGTGCATCGCGAATGGTTGATGACGCCACGGGACGAGCTGGGTGGCAAGTTTCCACGTCAGATGCTGCACGGCGGTCACGACTGGATCGACCATTTAGTATCGGCCCAGCGAATTCGCTTCGAAGACGGTGGTGAACTTGTCGCCGTACCGACTGGCGTTACGGGGTACGACGAGGCACCAATGGGCAGGGAGGAAATCGTGATGTATTTCGATCTCTGCCGCGAGTTGATCAGTGCGGGCTGGCAATGGTGCATCGAGAACCAAATCGGCTCGAAAGAATCGGCTGATCCGAGGCGGAAGCATCAACTGGTGATGTATCTGACAGACGTCAAACAGCAGTGGCTCGCGAGCCCGTTCGAAGGCGGGTCGCCACCGCAATTCATTATCGAATGCAGTCGCCGCAGAGTGCCACACGGTCCGGGGGTCCCGATTGTCGGGATGGAGGATCGCCCCCCCGAAGAGCACACGGTCGATTGCGACTGCCCGATCTGCAGCATGATGGCCGATGGGATATTCGGGCCAGGTTTCGAATGCATCGACGGTCATCACTTGGAACTTGACGATGAATTCGCGTTTTCGTTGAACGAAACGCGCGAAGCATGGGAGGCAGAGCAGGCCGAGTTTGCCGATTTTTCCGCGAAAGTCGATCGCCGAATCGCGGAACGCGAGGCATGCGACAAGCCTGAGCCGGACGAATTGGCGCCGGTTTGGTCGGGGCAACTTGACGATGGTCCGCTCCCGGGAGATTCGCGCGGTCACTTGAAGCTGGCTTTCATGCTTGCCGAGGTCGTCGGAATCCTTCAGGCAAACGGCGCCCCCCATGGAGACATCAAACGACTGAACGACAAGTTCACCAGGTTTCGTCAATCCGACCGAAAGAGCTTGCCAATGGCTGGCCGGGAGCTGAATGAACATTTGGAAAAACTGGCGGGGTGCCATCCCGAGCTGATTTCCCGTGCCGCGGATTTGCAGAGCCGCATCGTAGAACTCATTCGGCATCCAGAATTCATCGAGGAAGATCCGTCGAATTAACGGATAAATCAAATGGCTTGGCGACCAACGGAAGCAGTACTGGAAGGCGAACTCGACAATACAACTCTGGGGTGGACGATCGGCTGGATACGGTTACGGGGGCGCACTGAACCATTGAGGCTGAAACTGGCGGGCAACTGCCATCCGGATCTGGCCGGTTGGAAATTCCGCATCGTGCGAACCGAGCCCGAACCGGAGCGTAACGAGCCGAACGATTTAACAGGCATCGTGACGGACCAGCCGGGGATTATTGGCGACGTCACGGCCGATCAACTGCTTCAGCACTACGAATGTAGCGCGGATGAGTTCGTGCGGTTGTGCCATGAAGGCAAGCGACCGCCCACAGTGCTCCGCAAGGCCTTGTATTTGGAATGGTTCAGTAACTTCAACGGCCGCGTCGTGATTCAGTCGACCCGGCTGGCGGTCGAGCGGTTAGGCGAGCGGGCGTACGAATTGACCGACAATGAATGGACCGAGCAGGCCTATCGAAGCCGGGAAGAAATGACGTTCTTTTTGCATCGGCTTTGCGACGCGGTCGACCGCCAGAAGCCGCCTAACACGGACGATTGATCGGTCAGGCAAAAGTTCAACACGCACGAGCTTACATCGCGATTGGACTGGGCGGTCGAACTTGCAGCCCGTGCTGAACGGCGAACCGATTCTCCATTTGAGTGCGGTAGAGACCTAGAAGAATCTAGGAATTGGATCGCTGCATTTAGAACACTTGTATTCGCCCTTACTAATGGAATACCCGCCTTCGGCAAGCGGAATCACAGCTCCACATGCGCAACACGTTGTGGGCTCGTATGACGGAGGATTCTCGAGCTTCTCGAAGTTGTATTCATTTGTGCCGAAATAAACATACATTTCCGTTTTGTTCACCAGCGCACGGCATTTTTCACAATCCTGCCAACGACCGTCATGGCCTGCGTCGAAATGCATGGCACAGAGCGTGAAGCGACGATGATTCCGATGGCAGCTGTTACGCGCGTACGAAAACATTTCATACTTATCTTCGTCATTGCAGATCCACTGATCGCAACACTCGGTTTGGGTCAGATTGCCAGTAGCACCGCAGAGACCACATCGAGGTCGCTGGGCAAGTCGCTTTTGCGACGCTTTGAGCCTGTCCGCGGTTGGTTTTTTTTGTCTAGATCGTTTCGTCGACATGCCATTCTTGCCTGAGCAGGTGATTTCGCAGAATAATCGCCAACAACTGGCTACTCATTTTTTCGCACAGAATTCTATGTCCATGAACTTGGGAATAGCAACGTGACTGGAACGGAGCAACTCAACGATATCCGCTGGGCCTCGCTTGCGTGCCCAAGCCAATGGCGTAGCCCACGGTTCGTCGCCGGGCAGGTTAGTAGCGGCACCTCGCTTTAAAAGAAACTCGATCATCCGTCGACCTCGCTCTGCCGGCTTGCGGTCGTCTCCATCGAAACATGAGCGAACGGCCGCGGCCAAGGGCGTCCCTTCGAATTCGACGTCCCGGGCGTTGATGTCGGCCCCGGTGGCCAGAAAGACGGCTGTCACGGACCTGTCTCCGTTCTCGGCGCAGATCTGAAGGAACGTTTTGCCGATCCAGTCTGGATTGTTGGCGTCAAACGGCGCGCGAGCAGCCGGCAGACCTAATGCGGGCGACCTCGGATAAGCACCCGTACCGGTGCCGGGTGGAAAGGGGACATCCTACTTTTTTAGAAAAGTAGAATGTCCCAAGAATGTCCCCTTTTCTCTTCCGCGGTCGTGGCTGAAGTAATCCCAGGCATTTCCACCGTCGCCGTAGTCTTCGCGTACTGACTGCCGCGCCGAATGGAGCCACTTCAGCTCAGAATCTTCTCCGCCACGTGCGCTTCTTCGACGTCGCTGCTCCGCCGCGAAACTATGTTTCACGTCAGACCGCAATTCATACTTGATCAAAATCCACGGTCCGCCTCGATCACTAAAACGGAATCTCACTCCTAAACCGTCGGCGCTCTTGAATGGAAGGCATCCAATCCGTCAATTCGTTGTCAGAGTCGTCCAGCTCGAAGTACTCCTCTGCGGAAGGCGTACGGCTGTCAAGTTCTTTAAGCAGCGCAGCCGATTCTTCGAGACTCTTCTCGAGACAGCAGACGCTGATGATCAGTTCGGCCATTGCGGCAAAGGTCAATCCCTCGCTGATGTCGACCCACCGCCGTCTTTCCTCGGCAAATAATTCCGGAAGCTTCCGAGCAAAGTACGCGTCACGAGCACGCGCATCGGGTGAATCAATGCGAATCAGTCGATCAAATCGACGCGGACGAGCCGTCAACCGCCGATCCAATCGCTCAGGATAATTTGTCGTCGCTATGTTGACTGCCTTGTCGATCTGAGCATTACCGTCGAGCCAATGCAGCAATTCGCTGCTGCCATACCGACTCACCATGTCATCAATATCTTCAAAAATGCACACGACCGGCCGATCGGGCTCGACGACTCGGAATTGCTCCATGCATGCGACAAACGACGGCGGCGACTCGCAGTAGATTGCCACGTTTCCTTGGACAATGACTCGGCCAATGAGTTGATGGATCAGTGATGACTTGCCAGTTCCTTGTTTGCCGTACAGCAGATAGCCCCGCCGATGCAAAAATCCATACTTACGAAACCGCTCCCCCATCGTCCAGAAGCGATTTAGTTCCTCGAGAATCTGCGCGGGGACGCTTCCTGCAAAGTCAATAAGATCGTCAATGAGCAGCTGACGAGGCTGAAAGAGGGCATTGCCGTTTGCGTCTATGGAACATGAGTATGCTCCGGCTGGGAGCTGATCGGTCGTCTTACCACACATCCTGTACGTCTCACCGTTGACCGAGCTCCATTGCATGAGATTCTTGTTCGGACGTTCTGTCATATTGACTCTCCTTTGGCCAGACGTGTGAACTGCCATCCCTCGGACCGATTTGAACGAGCGGGATTTCGTGAATACCCCTCTATAAGGGTATCACAATTGGCGTAGGGGAATCAAGAACGGAACGAGCGGCTCAAAACCGCAGGCAAACTTCAGCAGGTCGCAAACCGTTTCGCCGTTCAGGTCCAACTGGCGCCGGACCCTCCATCACGCCGCAGAGTAATTCGATTTCGGCTCGCACTTCATGCCGAACCTGCGTTGCCAGGACGACCACTGCCTGCAGGAATTATTTCCACGAACATCGAGAACTTTGACAGCAACCTACGGAGCGCCAGGTCCATCCTCGTTCAGTCATCCGCGTTCGAGCATCTCGCAGTGCCGCGTCATTACTTTGGCGGCAATCTTTTGTCGGGCCAAGGACAGTACTTGCTGATCTTGCAGTTCGGACAGTCCGGACCCTTGGCGGTACACACACGTCGACCGTGGAATTGCAGCAGATGACAAAATGCGACAGACTCGCCACGGGGAACAATGACCGTCAGATCCGCCTCAATGTCATCAGGATCCCGGTGGCTCGAGAGTCCCAGACGATCACTCAATCGCAACACATGCGTGTCGACACCAATGGCGTCCTGTCCGAACGCATTTCCGAGCAAAACGTTCGCGGTCTTTCGGCCAACGCCGGGCAAAGTCATCAACTGGTCGAAGTCTGCGGGTAATTGGCCGCCGAATTCCTCGATCAGCACGCGGCAAGTTTTCTGGATCGAACGGGTTTTGTTGCGAAAAAAATTGATCGTGCGCAGGTGACCCTGCAGTGTTTCCTCATTCTCTTGTGCCCAGTCCGCCGCCGTACGGTAGTGGGAGAAGAGCTTGGCAGTAATCGCGTTGACCGCGTCGTCTCGCGTCTGAGCCGCCAAGATCAATGCAATTAATAACTCCAACGGATTCGAGAAAGTGAGCTCCAGTTTTGCGTCGGGGTATGCCTTGTGCAGCGTCGCAATAATCTTGCCCAAACGCTTTGACTT
>CAZFLF010000467.1:0-5815 GCA_964519825.1 uncultured Pirellulaceae bacterium
TGCAGCATGTCGGACCACTTGTTCGTCCAGAACTCGACGAACGCCGAACTACCGATCAGTTGATCCATCAGCGCTTCCCGTTTGGCGCGGGTGTCGCCAGGTGAACCCAGGAAAAGCCGCACTTGGTCGGCGGTCGGCAGCAGACCGGTCAGATCGATATAGATTCGCCGCACGAACTCTTCGTCGGTGCACAGGTCGCTCGGCAGAATCTTCACGAGTTGCAGCTTCTTGTAGACTAAGTCGTCGACGTAATTGTTGCTCGGCGGGTTGTTCCAGACGAAGCCGGTTCGATCTCCCATTACGGTCAGCGTCGTTGCGGTGTACGCACCGTCGTATCGCACGAGCACGGGCGCTTCGCCGCGCCGTAGCAATGTCAACAAGCCGCCCGGCAGGGCTTCGACGGCATCGATGTTTCCGCTCTCGATGAACGCTTCTTGACTCACGTCGCGGACGGAGCCATCCGGGTATGTGGCCAGCACGATCATCTGTTGTTTCATTCCAGCTCGAGGCAATACGGGGTTCTTCGGCAGAACCATCACGGACGCCACGCGAGCCGCGTTCAAGTCGAGTTTCGCTCCTTCGACAATCCACTGCCGCACCAATTCGTAGTACGGATCGCCGACGTTGGTACGCACGCCGCCTACGTGTGGAATACCGCCCGTTGCTTTGAGCAGCATCAGGCTTTGATCCGGCGCGGCACGATTGAAGCGACGCGCGCCGATGTCGTCGGTCAACGCGGTGTGATCGTATTGGGCGTCATAACCGCGGAGGGACAATTTAAAGCCCGCTTTGCCGTCCTTCGCTCCATGGCAGGTGCCCGCATTGCAGCCCATCCGCGAAAGAGCGGGTTGCACATCGCGCAGAAAGCTGACGGGTGGATTGGACTTTCCGTTGGCCACGGCGACGGGGACATTCACCGAGTATTTGTCATAGGTGAAGGTCAGTTGCTCCTGGCCATCGGCGGTCGGCCGGACGACGCCGCCAGGAGAAACGGTCACGTTCTTGGCCGGTGCGGCGAGCTTGGCGAGTCGAGTCAGATCGACCGTCTCGCCGGTCTCCAGCTTGCCGGTGATGAGCAGTTGCCGGCAGTCAAAACGATGCTGCAGCTCGATCTTTGGCGGATAGATTTCAACGGCGACGATCTTCAGTCCGTCCGGAATTGTTTCCTGTCCATCGGCCGAAGGGACTCCAAAACTTGCGGCCAGCAGCGACAGACCGACCGCCCAACAAAGGACGCAGAAGAGTCGTTTCGTATTCATAAAGTGGGATTCCTTACTCGTAATTATTTCGCCGCGGTATCATTTCGCCGCAATATTAGTTTGCCGCAATGGGTGTCGCTTGAACTTCAACTGCGAAAAACTGTTTCAAAATCGATCCGCTTGCCGCGTCGATCAATCGGATCTTGCCATCAAAGCCGCCCGCGGCCACCGTCTTTCCGTCGGGACTGAACGCCACAGCGTAGATGCCTCCGTCCGCGACAGCAATTTTCACTAACTCTTTCGCGTCGGCTTCATTGAAGACGCGCACTTCTCCCGTTCCGTTGTAGCTGCTGCCCGCCGCGACCTTTGTTCCGTCGGCACTGTAGGCGGCGTCGAAGACTCGACCCGGCATCGCGGGAAAGGCACGAATGAGGTTGAAGTCGTCGCCAATCGCGCGGGCCTTTTCACGGTACATGCGATAGATCTTCGGAGCGCCGTCCGAACCACCGACCAACACTTCATCCTTCGTCGGATGGCGGTCGACCGCACCAAGTCCTCCTTTGAGTGCTCCTGGTGTGATGCTAGTGATGTTGTCGATAAACCGCTGCGTGACGAAATGAATCAGCTTCATCGACATGTCGCGGCTGACTGTGACGATATGATCGGACTTCACGCCAAATACTGTGTCGAGTACCCAATCATCGTGCGCGCCGCTGAAAAAAACTTGCTTGCCGGTTTCCGATTCGATGGCACGACTCGTTTTGTCAGGACAGCCGAACGCTACAATCTTGCCGTCCTGGGACCAACTGGCCCCGTAGATCGTGTCGTATCCGACAGTCTTGGAGAGAGAGAGCTCTTTCTTTTCGACATCCCATATTTGTACTTCGCCCATGCGTCCCGGCGAGCCGCCGGTCACTGCCAGTTTCTTCCCATCTGGCGAGAAGACTGCGGATTCGATTCGTTCGGACAACCCGACCAGGCGGGCGGCGATCCCCGATCCGTCGCCGTGGCACAAAATCACCTCGTGGTAGCCAGACACCGCGAGTAATTTACCGTCGGGAGAATAGTCCAGCGACGTGATGACGGGCGGCGCAGCATAGACGGGTGGATGCTGCATATCGAATTGTGGCTTAGCGGAAGCGGGCGAATCGTCCACCGCCCCTTCCGCGATCCAACGTTCGATGAGCTTGATCTGTTCCTCGGTCAAGGGCTTCTGGCCTTTCGGCATGGCGGCCTGGCCGTCTTTTGGCCGAATCTGCGCGACTAAGTGGCTCTTGGAGACATCGCCCGGCACGATCGCCGCCTCGCCCGTCTCGCCCCCTTTTACCAACATCTTCGGATCGGTCATTACATACTCGCCGCTTTGCTTAGCCGGCTGGTGGCAACCGTGGCAATTGGCTTGAAAAATCGGTCGAATGTCGCGGTAGTATGCGACTTTGGCGGCAGGTCCCGCGTCGCCCGGTTTTGCGTCGTCAGCGGGTGCCGCGATCGCGAATGCCGTAAGCAACACATTGGTCCCGAGCAATAAGTGAATGGAAGACTGTTGCATGGACGGTGGCCTTTTCGTGATGAATTGGCGTGTGGCAAATTGGCCAGACTAGCAGAGGGTGACGCATTTCGGAGGGAACTTGGCGGGGCAGGTCACCGGTGTGACCTGGCATGTTCAGTGGCCTCAATATACTTGCTGCCCGAATTCGAGGCAATCAAGACGGCGTCAGCGGGACGAAAGCGTGCACCGAACTAGGACTCACCGACTACCCACATTCCGGGTCGAATTCTAGCGCTTTATGCCGAGGACGGTGCTGGTTGAGGCATTTTTCGACTGGAGGAAAGATAGCGTCTCGCTTATGTTCCCTCTGGGAATATCCTGTTGCTCGCGGCAATGCTGTCTCGTCTGCTCGAACCGATTGGGCTGGTGATGAAAAACATAGCGATTCCTGCCGAACTCTTTGTGGAAAACCGCCGGCGACTGGTCGAACGACTGCCGCCCAACTCGCTGGTGATCCTCCATTCCAACGACATCATGCCGTCCAATGCCGACGGCACGCTTGGATTTCACCAAAACGCGGACCTTTATTACCTGAGTGGTGTTAATCAGGAGGAATCGATCCTGGTGCTCGCTCCCAATGCATTTGACGAGAGGTTGCGCGAGGTGCTCTTTGTGCGCGAGCCGAACGAACACCTCACGATTTGGGAAGGACACAAGTTATCCAAGGAACAAGCCCAGTCGCTCTCGGGGATCAAAACCATCAAGTGGCTCTCGGATTTCCGCGGTGTGTGGCACGGGCTGATGTGCGAAGTGGACCACGTATTCTTGAACACCAACGAACACATACGGGCGGTTGTGGAAGTGGAAACGCGCGACGCGCGATTCATCCGCGAATGCCAGTCGCGGTATCCGTTGCACCAATACCATCGTCTGGCCCGGCTCATGCACCAACTGCGGGCGGTAAAATCACCCCTTGAGCTGACCATGATCCAGGAAGCATGCGGGATCACGCGCGCCGGTTTTCTGCGTGTGCTCCAGTTCCTGCGGCCGGGCGTGAACGAGGCGGAGGTCGAAGCCGAGTTCGCGCACGAGTTCCTGCGCCGGAAAGCCTGTTTCGCTTATCCACCGATCATCGCCAGCGGCGAGAACAATTGCATCTTGCACTACAACCAAAACGACCTTCCCTGCCAGGACGGCCAACTGCTGTTACTCGACGTCGCGGCCGGATACGGCCAGTACATGTCGGACTTGACGCGCACGATTCCAGTTAACGGCCGGTTCACGCCGCGGCAGAAGCAGGTCTACAACGCGGTGATGCGGGTCTTTCGCCGGATCGTCGCAGAAATGAGACCAGGAGTTCTCACGCGCGATTTGCGCAAGCACACGGAGGAATACGTCGCCGAGGAATGCGTTGTGCTTGGGTTGCTCAAGCCCGAAGACCTCAAGGAGCAAGATCCCGACAAGCTGGCCGTGAAGAAATATTTTATGCACGGCGTCGCCCATCCACTTGGACTTGACGTCCATGATGTTGGGCTGACGTGGCAGCCGGTGCAATCGGGTTGGGTGCTAACTTGCGAGCCGGCGATCTACATCAAAGAGGAGGGTTTTGGTGTGCGGCTGGAGAACGACATCCTCGTCACCGACTCCGGCCCGATCGACCTAATGGCCGATATCCCGATTGAGGCGGACGAGATCGAGCGGCTCATGCAACGCTCATGATATTTACCTGACGCGGCCTTCGCCGGTTGGTCCGCCTGCGAGTTGCTGCGGCTGCCGGAGTATTTTTTTCAACCGCAAACGCCTCATTATTGGCCGTTCATGGCATGACCCAGCCGCTGGGCTATGGCGATAGTTCCATCCATGTTTGAAGTCTTTGACCATACCGCTGATCTGGGGTTGCGAGTTCGCGCGGCGACGCTGGAGGAGCTCTTTGTCGAAGCCGCTCGCGGACTGTTCTCGGTGATCGTCGAAAATCTGGCGGGGGTGAGGCCGGTGGAGGAACGAACTATTCAGATTGCTGGGAATGACCGCGAATATCTGCTGTTCGATTGGCTGACGGAATTGTTGTTTGTCTGTGAATCCCAGCAGATTCTGCTGTCGGATTTCTCTGTGCGGCTGGCTGATGACGGCCTGACCGCCGTTTGTCGCGGTGAGCCAATTGACCGGCAGCGGCACCGTTTGGAGCACGAAGTCAAAGCAATCACTTATCACGGGCTGAAGGTTGTCCCGACCGATGGCGGTTGGCTGGCGGAGATTATTGTCGACATTTAACGCCGCTGGAACGCTCGGCGCGGGAGGGCGAGGCTCCTGCCGAGCCGAAAGCCGGATCGACAGCTCAGCAGGAGCTTCGCCCTCCCTAATTTGACGCAATAATTCGACCACTGAATGACTAATGACTATCGACCAATTATGCTTGAGTCGTGTTGCTTGTCGCCCGATTGGGCTCGCCGGCTTCTATCCGTGAGTTTATGAGCATGATTCGTTCAGCTGCTTTTCTTGGTGGATGTTTAGTGTCCGTTCTGGCGGTGGGACAATTGTTTGCGCAGTCATCGGGGGGGCTAATTGGTCAGCACGAGGCCCGCCAGCTCGGCTTGCAGCGGATGTGGTTCACGCAAGTGGAAGTTGACGCGGGACACGGTCAACTCATGCACTTGACACAGCATGTCAGTTCCAGCAAAGCGGTCACTATTCACCAGGTGAATTACGACGGCGGAAGATTCGTCGTGAGCGAACGAGATGTGGATCGGTTTGGCGCGGTGCTTGGTCCCGAGAAAGCCAAGAAGGCCCTCGAAATCAAGATCAACGACCTGACCGATCTCAAGCTGAATCCCAAGCTGGAATCGCTCACGATCCCGCAGATCACACTGTTCGCCGTCACCGATTCCGGTGTGGTGCAGGCCATCGATTCGGAAACGGGACGCACGCTGTGGAAAATCGGCTTGGGGGATCCGCGGCATCCGACCGAAGCCGTCGGGACCAGTGATTCGTATGTAGCGGTTGTGAATGGATCCGATCTGTATTTGCTCAAGGCGGAGAACGGTGAGTTCATCTGGAAACGCCGCGTCGTTGGCTGCCCGGGGGCGGGACCGGCGATCACGTCCCATCTGGTCTTCGTCCCGATGATCAA
>CAZFLF010000468.1:0-5803 GCA_964519825.1 uncultured Pirellulaceae bacterium
TGACAGGCTCTCAATAATTGAGACGTTGTATACAACGCCATTTGAAGTGCCGCGAGTTATCTCACACGGCAGAGAGATGTCAACAAGATTCTTGAATTGCAATTAGGAGATGAAATCCGTATTGCAAGCCGCCGTGGGGACCCATTCGCTAGTTCGCAAACCCGGCCTCGGATTCTGCGAAACGAATGACGGCTAACGTAATCCTTCCACTTTCGTGCAGGCCTGTTCACGAATCGCAATCATCTGGCGATAGAGTTCGAGATACCGCCGCGCACTGTTGCCCCACGACCAGTCCTGTTGCATGCCTGTTTCGACGAGATTGCTCCAGACAGCAGGTTGCTGGACAAAGACCTCCATCGCGCGGCGCAATGTCTCTTCCAACGCCGACGGGTCATAAGGAGCAAAGCTGAAACCGGTCGCGGCTCCGGCGGACAGGCTATCGGAAGTCAAGTCGCGGACCGTATCCGCCAAACCTCCTGTTTCGCGCACCACCGGGACTGTGCCGTATTTCAAGCTGTACAACTGATTGAGACCGCAGGGTTCGTAACGGCTCGGCATCAGGAACATGTCCGAACCAGCCTCAATCAAATGCGCAAGCTTCTCCGAGAATTCCAGTTTCACTCCAATGCGGTTTGGATGCTCGCGCGCCAGCGAAGCCAGTAATTCGTGATACTGCGGTTCACCAGCTCCGAGGATTACCCATTGAGCGTCGACATCGCGGACCCAACGCTTCATGACCGCGGCGACCAGATCCCAGCCCTTCTGATCCGCCAGACGTCCAATCAAGCCGATCACGGGCGTATCGGGAGCGGCCGGCAAGTTGAATGTCGCTTGCAACGCGGCCTTACAGACTCCCTTCCCGTCCGGCCAGTTGGCGACGGTGTACTTCATGGGAATCAACGGATCAGTGGCCGGATTCCAAACTGCATCTTCGACGCCATTGATGATGCCATGCAGCATGTCTGCGCGCTGCTGCAACACTCCTTCCAGCCCGCAGCCCAATTCCGGAGTTTGGATTTCTTGCGCATATCGGCGACTGACGGTACTGACTGCATCAGCAAAAACGATGCCCGTCTTGAGCAGATTCAAATCGCCGTAGAACTCCATTTGCTTCCAGTTGAAATACTTCCAATCCAATCCGGTCAGCAGCATGTCCCAGAGCCAGAAGCGGCCTTGATACGCCAGATTGTGGATTGTCATCAACGACACGACGTGCTCGTACCCATGAGCATGCTGGTACTCGCAACGCAAGTAGGCTGGAATCAGTCCCGTCTGCCAGTCGTTGCAGTGCACGACATCCACATTCAACTCAAGCAACCGGATGGATTCCATCACGGCACGGCAAAAGAACACAAATCGTTCGCAATTGTCCTTATAGTCCGCCCCTTTTTCGCGATACAGTTCGGCCCGGTCGAAGTAATCCGGTTGATCAACAAAGTAAACGGGGACATTGCTACCGGGCAGCTGACTTTGCAGCAGCCTCCCAGGAACCACCTTGGTGCCGATCGGAATGTCAAAGGAGATTTCCGTATCGTGGATTGGCAGCCCGGACTTGGCGATGTGGCGACGAAAGGCCGGCATCACGACGGTCGGTTGAGCCCCCAATCGCGACAACGCCAATGGAAGAGCACCACAAACATCCGCCAGCCCGCCGGTCTTGGCAAACGGTCCAACTTCGCTGCTGGCGATGAGGACGTTCAAGGCAATTCTCCCATCCTGTGTTGTCGGTACCCATTGGTACTGTAGTACATTTGCCGGTTCGCGCCAGCCTGCATTGGTTGTTCGCACAACATCCAATGTGCTGGGCAGTCCTACCTTGCGACATTCCGGCAATTTCGACGACCGTCGGGTTGCTTTGGGACGGCAGCCGACCGCCAGAGCATCCGTTCTGCCATTCTGTCAGCCCCAATCGAGTGCTCGGTGAATCGAGTTGTTGTGACGATTTTGACGGAAGATGGGTGGAGTGTTTTATTTTGCCGGCTGGCCGATCCCAGGGAGAACGACTGGAGTCAGTTGCTCCGGCTGCATCGCTGACGAGTACGCGACGGATTCATCGAACGCACAGAGAACTGCTAGCAACATCTGCCTCTAAATAATTAGGCGAGAACAGCTTACAGCTCGAATTAGGTTTGACGACTGATTCGCGCCGCCTATAATGATCGCCGCTTCTAAGGGAATCTCGCCACGCAACAAGGAGCGGTTTCGCTGTGTGGGAAAGGAGGCTGGCATGTCTCTGTTCATGGAACGAAACGACGCCAATCAGCTCATCGACGTTGAAGAGGCAGCACGGGTCAGATTGCAACTCAGTCCCTATCGCGCGTTGCGCCGGGTGACATGTGAGTTCATCGAGGGGACGCTCATCTTGCAGGGTCGCGTACCAACGTACCACTACAAGCAGCTGGCGCAAGTCACGGTCTTGGGACTTGACGGCGTACAACGGATTGTGAACGACCTCGAGGTGGAAGCGACCTTGTAATCTCGCGTCTCGCTGTCATTCAACTGTCCTGCCCGTCGAACAGCGTCTCGGAAGCCGCCGTCTTGGCAATCACGACGACTCCGTTGTCACTCATCGTGAATCCCCGGCGTTGATCTTCCACTGGGTCGAAGCCGATTCTAGCGCCGGGTGGGATCCGTACTCCCTTGTCGATGATGGCGCGCCGGACTTGCGCGTGCCGCCCGACGTCCACTCCTTCAAACAAGATCGAATCCTCGACGACCGCAAAGCTATTGACCCGGCAGGAAGGCCCCACGATCGACCGCTCGACAACGCCCCCGGACATGACTGAACCGGGGCAGACCATGCTATCGAGCGCCTGTCCGCAGCGACCGCCCAGTGTGCGCTCGGCGAAGACAAACTTGGGCGGCGGCAAGTTGGGATGGAAGGTACGAATTGGCCAGGATTGGTCGTACACGTTGAGCTGCGGGTCAACCGAAATCAAATCCATGTTCGCTTCGTAGTAGGCATCGAGTGTGCCCACATCGCGCCAATAGGCTTCAGCTTTTTGATTCTCGTCGCGGAACGGAAATGCGAAGACCCGATGGGATTGGATCACGGTCGGAAGAATATTATGTCCGAAGTCGTGGCCACCTTGCATCTGCGCGGCGTTCTCGCAGAGTTGCTCGTACAGGAATCGCGCGGAAAAAATATAGATTCCCATTGACGCCAGGCAGTATTCGTCATCTCCGGGAATCGGCTGCGGCTCGGCTGGCTTTTCCTCAAAACCGATGATGCGGTAATCAGGGGTAACCTGCATCACTCCGAATTGTCCCGCGGCTTGTTGGACCGGCACGTGGAGCGCGGCGACCGTGACGTCCGCCGAATTGTGCCGATGAAAATCGATCATCGTTTTGTAGTTCATCTTGTAGACGTGATCGCCGGCGAGAATCAGCACCAGTTCCGGGTCCTCCTTTTCGATTGCATAGATGTTCTGATAGACCGCGTCTGCCGTGCCTCGATACCAACTTTCGTCGATCCGTTGTTGCGGTGGCACGATGTCAATGAACTCGCCCATTTCCCAACAAAATAACCCGCGCCAACCCAGGTTGATGTGCCGTTCGAGACTCATTCCTTTGTATTGCGTCAGGATCAACAACCGCTTGAGTCCACTATTGAGGCAATTCGACAGTGAAAAATCGATGATCCGATAACAACCTCCGAAAGGGACCGCCGGCTTGGCGCGATCGCGCGTTAAAGGTTCGAGCCGAGTCCCCTTGCCCCCCGCCAAGACCACTGTCAACACCCCACTCATCGGAACTCCCTTCGTTACTAGGAACTCTCGTTTTCCCATCCTGGTTGTTTTGATGACAGCCCCAGTGTGGCGACTTTGCGTCGCCTGTAAAGACGCGGCGTTCACCCCACTGAAATATCAGCCAGCTTTTGAAACTGAACCCCGCGATCAATTGCACGGAATGCGAGCTTTTGGCAGGCTTCGGATAGAGCAGCATCCGCACTCTCGGTTTGCACTTCCACCAGCGTCACGCCTTGCGTTTGGAATTGGCGCATTGCCTCGGCGAGGAAACAAGTCAGCAACCTGGCGCGTGGCGCGGCGCCATCGAACGCCTCATCCGCCAAACCCATCGCGCGCTGTTCCCAATTGCTGGATAGTGGCTCCATGTTCCAGAAAGTTAGTGTCGCGCAACGCACTCCGGTCGATGTGGCGACGATGCTGAACTGCGTCCGATCGATCCAACTGTACGTACAGGCATCGCTCCAGTTATTAATTGGATCGTCCGCTTGAGGCTGCAGCCGATATTGCCGGCGGAGGGCCATCAAGTCCCGGTCGACCGGGGGACGAAACGACTCCAACGTGCGCTGCCAGATAATGATTTGGCGGTGCTCCACATAACCGGCGGCGCGCAATGCGTCGATCATGATCGTGTCGCCAGCCAGAACTCCTGGTAGGCGGCAACCACCATACAGCCCGAGATAAAACGGACCGTTCACTCCACAGCCGCCGCCAAGCAACTCCGTGGCGCCGGAATCTCGCAGCCACATCTCACCAGCCCGTAATAAACGGGCGGCAATCTCGCCGGCGTCGACGCGCGGCGCAACCATGACCAGGCTGACAATGCCTGTTTGTCGATTCAGTTCACCCGGTTGGCCGCACGGAGCAGATCCGACATGAACGAAGCCAACCACACGATCGAACTCATGAGCCACAATCAGACCGTGTGGATCAAAATAGGGTTTCGAGAGAATGTGTTGCTCCAACAACGTGATCGTCAGCTTTTGCACGCGGCCACGGAGCGGTGTCTGATCGCTCCACACCGCCGCGATTCCCGGGGAATCATTGTTGCGAAAAGGATGCAACTCGATCATCCGCTCACATCCACATACACTTCGCCCCCGTCGACCCGCACCGGGAAGCTCGTGTGTCGAATCGACTGGTTGACTTGGTGCTGACCCGTGCGCACATCGAATTGCCAGCCATGCCAAGGGCATGTGAGCACGCAACCGGTCAGTTGCCCCTTTCCCAACGGACCACCTTGATGCGGACAAATGCCATCCAACGCAAAAAACTCGTCGCCGACGTGGAACAAGGCGACGATTCGGCCGCCGACCACGAACTCGTGTGCTGTTCCTGGCGGGCAATCCTGCACCGCGGCGACTCGGCTCCAATTGGGCATGCAAATGATCTCGAGCAGTCTCACGGCAGGTGCGTAAATCTGGATGGTCTTGTGTCGACACTTTCGGCGGCGCGTTCTCAAGCTCGACGTCAGTCTGAAGGATTGGGCCGGGTGGCGCGGGCTCGGAGTGCGGGTGGACGTGAACCGCGCATTGGCGATGCATGTCGCGGTCGGCGTCATGCGGCCTGAGGCACGGCCGGTCGGCGTCGCTGTGGTTCCCCTTTCCAACGGCGATGAACCCACCAGTACTGTTCCGGCGCCTGCCGGATCATCCCTTCCAGCGCATTGTTGTACCAACTTGTCAGCGCCGGCACACTCTGCAACTGACTGCTCATCGTCTTCGGGTCGGCAACGTCGATGAATCCAATTTCGAAATGCAGTGGCCGACCGGTCCGCCGCGCGTGAACCAAGAGCAGCGGCGCGCCGTGGATCAATGGGAATAAAGCGATCGCTTTGTGGTACGACGCGGGTTTGCCGAAGAAATCAACCCAACAGCCTTTTGGCCCGGCATGTTGGTCTCCCAGCGCCACCAGCAAACCACCGGACTTTAGCACGCCATCAATTTGCCCAGCACTGCCGTTCTTGGGCAAAATGAATTGCCCATTCGCCTCGCGAAATCGTCGCACGAACCGGTCGACGTAGGGATTGTCGAGCGTCCTGGCCACGGTGTACGACG
>CAZFLF010000469.1:0-5798 GCA_964519825.1 uncultured Pirellulaceae bacterium
CAAATTCCTTGGCCGTAGTGGGACTGACTGGACTGGAATTCACGTTGATGGTGATTATACGATCGACTACCGTCACTTGGGGCGGACTGACGCCCCCGAAGTTGACCCGATTGACGACGACTTCGATTCCATTGCCGGCCGGACCTGCTTGTAGCGCGATCAACTTGAGTTGCAGTCCACCACCAGCGTTCAAATTCGTCGTGACCGAGGCTGCATTGGCGCCTGAAAGGATCACGGGAGAATAGGTAATCGCAGGCGCGGCAATATTGACGTTTGTCCCTGAGCTGTTCCGTATGGAGGCCGTGATCAGCTTTTTGGCGTCCGCGTTGGTGTTGATTGCGTCGCGCAACTGGACAGCGGTTGTTTGCGAGCCGGTGCGCGAATTGAGTTCAACGCTGACCGTGTCTCCGAGCACGGTGATGCGCGGTAGGCCTCCAACACCTAAATCGTTCTTGATGAAATTGAGCGTAATACCGTTGCCAGATTCACCGGGATGAACCGCGGTGAAATCCATAATCGCCTGGCCATTCGTATTGAAGTCCGTCGTTCCAACCGCCCTGGCAAACAGATTGTCTCCACCAGCGCGCGTCAACACGATGGCATTGGCAACCGTCGCGGGATTCAGGTTGGCGCCATCGTTGAAATGGAACGTCAGCTCCCGCGGTGCAATCTGTCGAACTTGCCCCTCGCGCAGCAGCGTTTCATCGTTGGCTTGAATGCCGGCAAGCCGTGGCCCAACCGCCAGCAATTGGCGAGGTTCCAATGATTCCAAGTTCAGCCGCCGACCGGTTTGTCGGCGCAGCTTCCCCTGGCGTTGTTTCCAAAGCTTCCCGGCCGCGCGAGAAGAAGAACTCGATCGCTGGAACGTCATAAACCAACCTCTAGGTTCGCGTCAGTCAACGACTTGATCACAAACAGCGGCAGCCGCAGGCAAAACCACGCCTGCGTAAGATGCAACTGCTTTGTGGCCTTACACAACGGAAAAAAGATCCGACGTCCAGAATGCAAAAATGGGCAAGCCGGGACGTTTAGACAATATGATCCGCGCAACATCAGGCCACTTTTAGGATTGTAATTGCGAGGTAATTGATTGCAACGAATTCGCGAACTAACCCCTTGTAAGTTCAAACGATGCTCTCGCCGGTGCGCCTCGTCAGCGCCCCCCAGAAGCTAGCCGAATCGTTACACAACCATCCCCGTCGAAACCCTTTGACGCGCAATTGAACGAGCCAGTTCCAAGTAAGCGCTCGGACTCGCCAATCGCATGGAAAGGGATACTATCTGAATGTTCAGGTACCAAAAAGAAGTTCGCCGGGGCAGCACGAAGCGCTAAGTCAATATCTCGTGCATTGGCGTGCCTAGGTCGATTTCTAAACGAGGCCGACCTGGAATCATCTGCAAACGTCGAGCCTCTAATCCCATTTGGTGCAATACGGTTGCGTGCAGGTCGGTGACATAGTGGCGATTCTCAACCGCGTGGAAGCCCAACTCGTCGGTCGAGCCATGCACCACACCGCGCTTCACGCCCCCGCCCGCCAACCAGATTGAAAACCCGTATGGATGATGGTCGCGACCGTTGGAATTCTGGGCTCCCGGAGTGCGGCCAAATTCGGTACCACAAACAACTAACGTCTCGTCAAGCAGACCGCGCTGTTTCAAATCGTGAATCAAGGCGGCCAGTGGTTGATCGACTTGCCCACAGAGCTTGCTGTGTCCAGCCTGGAGATTGGCGTGGGCGTCCCACGCCCCCGCGCCACCATTGCTGCCATGAAAGATCTGGACAAAGCGGACGCCTCGTTCGACCAGCCGCCGCGCCGTCAGGCATTGTTCACCAAATTCGCGAGTGGTCGCACTGTCCAAACCATACGAATGACGGGTCGCGGCAGTTTCGTCCGAGAATCGGACCACTTCCGGGACGGTCATTTGCATCCGATACGCCAATTCATACGATCGAATGCGGGCGTTCAGAATCGGATCGTCGGCAGATTTTGCGGCGGTGAGTTGATTTAGCTTGGCCAGCAGTTCGAATTCGCGATCCTGTTCCTCGACGTACACATCCCCACCCGGCCCGGCAAACGGCAGCGGGTTTTTGGTGTCAGTCGCCAACTGCACACCGGTGTGCAGCGGTCCCAGGTAATTGGCTCCATGAGCTCCGACTCCTCCGCAACAGTCGGCCAACGGCGTCCCCATAACGACGAATTGGGGTAGGTTGTCGTTCAGCGAGCCAAGCCCGTAATGCACCCACGAGCCAATGGTTGGGAAAAAGCCTTCCAGCGAATGTCGCCCCGTGTGGAACTGTAATTGGGCACCGTGATTGTTATCTGTCGTCCACATCGACCGCACGATCGCCAAATCGTCGGCACACGTGCCAAGATTCGGCCACCAATCGCTCATTTCAATCCCGCTCTGCCCCCACTTTCGATAGCCGACCTGCATCGGGTAAATCGCAGGATGGACCTTGTGCAGCCCCGCAATGACTTCGCGCAGGTTCTTTTTCAAATAGGGTGATTCCAAGACGCTGCGGTAGGGCGTTTCTTCAAAAGTTTTGTTGGCATATTTGTTCAATTCCGGTTTCGGATCAAAGCTCTCCATTTGGCTGACGCCGCCAATCATGAAGAACCAGATCACGCTCTTCGCCTTAGGAGCGAAGTGATTGCCGCCATCTTGACCTTGCGCAGGCAGTTCGGCCCCCCGCACGATCCCATCGCGATGCAACATCGCCCCCAGCGCCAACCCGGCGAATCCCATCCCGGCGTCGGCCAGAAACGCACGACGACCAATCGAAGGTTGCGATCGCGGAAACGTGCCATTCGATTGCATACGTCACCTAACTGTCACGAAATCATGATGGTTGAACAAAACATGAACCAGGTTCTCTCGAGCGCGCTGCGGTGGTTCCACGGCGGCCGAGACGGCACCAACCTCGCCAACCGAAGCGGCAGTCAGCCGGCTTGGTTCGGCGAACAACCGCGTTTGCGCCGCCAGGAATTCCCGGCACAACGACAACTCATCCGCCGCGGGTGCTCGCGTCAACACTTGTTCAAACGCAGCCGTGATGAATCGATCAACCTGATCCGTACTGTATTGTTGTGAGAGCCGAGTCGCTAACAATCGTGATTGATCCTTTGCGAGCGGGCTGTTGGCCAATGCCAACGCCTGCTGTGGCACGACGCTCTCGTCGCGCTGATAGCACTCGCTGACTCCCGGTCCGTCGAACAGCTTGGTAAACACCATTTCTTTTTCTTTGGCGTGCCGGAAGTAAATGCTGCGCCGCAGAATTTGCTGGCCTTGGTCTTGGTGCATCTCCGGACCACCGATGGTCATGTCAAGTGAACCCGCCACGGACAGCAAGCTATCCCGCACGATTTCCGCCTCAATACGCCGCGAATTCATTCTCCAGAGAAACTGGTTGTCAGGATCACGAGATTGCTGAGTGGTCGGCGGAGTCGAAAAACCAGCCAGCGAGCTGCTCTGACGATAAGTTGCTGACGTCACCACCAGCCGGTGAATGTGTTTCATGCTCCAGCCCTGCGCCATCAGTTCGGACGCCAACCAATCGAGTAACTGCGGGTGACTCGGCGGTTTACCGTTCATTCCAAAATCAAATACGGTTGGCACCAGCGGACGACCAAAATGCCGCAGCCAAATGTGGTTGATCGCGACGCGCGCGGTTAACGGATTTTCCAAATTGGCAATCCAGCGGGCCAATGCCAGCCGTCGGCCGGTTGACGCCTGCGGATGGACTTCGCCGAGTGGCGAATACTGTTCGCTGTCGGTTGTCAGGTTATTTCGCGCGGTCTCGGCGGCCTTGCGTAGCGGGTCGAGCTTTGCCCGGGAATCCGCCGTCGCTTTCTGGGACTTTTCGTTGCCGGGTTTTTCTTCGGCGATCGCGGCCGCCAGATTTCTTTCCGCCTCCAAAACCTGGTACTCCGCCTTTAGCACCCCAGCCTGTCGCTCCGCCTGACTCGCAGCACGTGCCAACGACTTAAGATCCACGTTCATTGCCAACCCGTATTTGCCGCGTTCGGCAGCCAAGCGTTGTTCAAACGATGCCAATTCCGCAGTCGCAACTGCCAGCTTTTTCGTCGCCGAAACTTGGGCGGCTTCACCGGTCAACACGGCTTGGGTGAGCGCCTGCTTCGCCTGCGCCGGATCGGAGGAAATCGGTGCGACCTTAGACCCCGCCGCAGCCAATGGCGTCTCGACCAGCAAGCCTTCGACATGAACATCCAGAAACTCCGCGGTGGCGTCATACGTCCAGATCGAGAACTTGCCTGGACGGCGCTCGACGGGCAGTTCATAGGCGAGCTTGAACTCGCCGTTAACCCACACGTTGATCAGTCGTCCGCGTACCGCGACTTCGAGAGTCTGCTCTTCGCCGACTTTCACCGAATGCGAAGTCATTCCGGCCGCGGGATACGCCGTTTGGCCTGCCTGGCAGTGGTAAATCTGCAACTTGGGTCCGGCGTCGTAGGCGCTGAGATAGACCGCCTGATAGTTATTCGCGTCGACGGCGTCAAAACTCAACCCCGCTGACTTATAGGTCGTTCCGCCGGTGATCTTAAATCGCAATGTCGCGCGGAAATCAACGGGATGGTTCTCACGTGAGATAAGCAGCGATGACGCACTGATAATCTCGCTTTGTACCAGGCGCCCTGCCTCGAGCTTCCACTGGCCCCCGTGTCGGTTCCACAATTCCTGCTCGTCGTTGAATTCGTCCCGCAAGAAAACCACAGGCTTCGCCTGGGACTCCACAGTAGTATTCATCGCCAACGCGGTAAGCCGCCGTTTGGTGTCGTCCAGCGCGGCATTGGCTTTCGCGACCGCATCCTCGGCAGCGGTAATCTCAGCTGTCGCCTGGGCACGTGTCTCGTCAACCTGGAAGCCAGCCAAGTTCGGATAGAAACTCTCGACCGGCAACGGCACTGGGATCGGTGTGTACTTCGCGCCGAAGAATTCCGGCAATCCTGGCGGTTGGATGTGATCCTTATCGGGCGTTTGTTCGTTGCCGCGGACAAACAAATACGTCGGATCGTCAGGGCGTTTATCGAAAACGCGAGCGGTGCCGTCCTTGGTCACGTCCAGTTGACCAGGCACGCGATCGTACCGCACGTCGTACGCCTCAAAGATCGCTCGCAGTCGATAATACTCGGTTTGTGAAAATGGATCGTACTTGTGGTCGTGGCAACGGGCGCAGTTGATCGTTACGCCGAGGAACGCTTTGCCGCAGTGCTCAACGGTATTGTCCAGCCACACGTTGCGGTTGAACTTAAACCAGTTGCGCCCGAGGTAACCCGTGGCCCGCAACACATGGGGATCGGTCGGAGCAATTTCATCTCCCGCAACCATCTCCAGGATCATCTGGTCGTACGGTTTGTCGGCATTTAGAGATTCGATAATCCAATCGCGCCACCGCCAAATATGGTGCTGGCTCTCCCGAATCTCGGCGCCGTAGCCCGCCCAGTCGCTGTAACGCCAGACGTCCATCCAATGCCGGGCCCAACGTTCGCCGTAACGCGGACTGTCCAACAACCGGGCCACCACTTTTTCATAGGCATCGTGCGATTCATCGGCCAAGAACGCCTGCATTTCGTCAGGCGTTGGCGGCAAACCAATCAGATCGAGATAGACTCGGCGCAACAGCACGTTTTTCGTCGCCTCGGGAGCGTGCTGCAGGCCGCGTTGTCCCTGTTCCGCCAACACGAAGTTATCGATCGGGTTCTTCGTCCATGTGGTTTCAGAGACCGTGGGAACGCCGGGACGAATTGGTCGCTGGTAGGCCCAGTGTTGCCGGGGAC
>CAZFLF010000470.1:0-5796 GCA_964519825.1 uncultured Pirellulaceae bacterium
CGGTGTCAACCCACCGCACTCCAAAGCGCACGCCTGTGACTTGCGGCCAAACGAATTTCGGTCACGGGTCGGTCAGGTTTGGCGCCCAGAGTCCGGGCTTCAGTTCTGGCGTTATGCCGTCGGACGGGAAGGACGCCTTGACAGCCTCGCGCAATTGCGCCGAAAGCTGTGCGACCGTCGCGGCCTGCGCCGGCGCGGCGGCGAGGTTCGTTAATTCCCTGGAATCCGCTTCGTGATCGTACAATTCACGTCCCAGCTTCCCTTCGTCCCATTCGGTGTAGCGCCAGCGGGGAGTCCGCAGGCTATACCCGAAAAATCGTCGCCCCTCGGAACTCACGTTGGTACTGACGGCAGCACGATTCGGGCCCCCTCCGCGTGAGACTTGGGTGAGTGTCCAGTTGCGCCCGGTCGCGGTTGGATCTTTGAGCATGGGGGCCAGGCTTTGGCCCTGCAAATTGCCGGGCGCTTTCACTCCGCAGAGTTCGGCCAGCGTTGGATACAAGTCAATCAAGCCAACGGGCGCGGGCGCGACGCTCCCTTTCTTTCCGGCGCCCGGTGCGGCGATGATTAGCGGTACGCGAGCGCTCTCCTCGAATATGCTCATCTTCTGCCACAGACCGTGCTCGCCCAGGTGGTAGCCGTGGTCACTGGTGAATACAACGATCGTGTTCTCGGCCAGACCTAGCCGGTCGAGCGCATCGAGCACGCGGCCGACCTGGGCATCCATGAAGCTGATGCTGGAAAAATACGCCTGGACGGCTTGGCGTCGCAGGTCGTCGGTCAACTTATCTTGTTCCTTCTTGTAGCTGCCCAAACCAGGCGCGGGGATATCCTGTTGGTCTTCCTTGACGCCTTGCACGACTGGCATCCGCGCCTCGGGATAGCCTTCGAAGTAGGTCCGGGGCGCAACATACGGCGTATGCGGGCGGAAGAACCCGACGGCGAGAAAAAACGGTCGATCTTTCTGTTTCGCGCAGCGCTCGAGTACCCACTCAGCGTCGGCGGCTTCCTTCCCGTCGGTGTGCTGCGAGTCCCCCTTGGGAGATGCGTACCAACTCAAAGTGCCGCCAAACTGACCCGGTGTCAACGTGAAAATATTTGGCTGCTCTTCCAGCCGATCCACGCCGGCCGGATTCAATTCCATTTCCCACGAGCCCGGATCGTCATGCCCATTGGTGCCGATCGAGTTCGGCACGTTGTAGTGGTACAGCTTGCCGATCCGCGCGGCGAAGTATCCTGCTTGACGGAACGCTTGCGGCAGGCTGACGTGCGCCGGGATGGTTTGTCGGAAGACCTGCCCATTGGCGAGAATGCCGGAACTGTTGGGATACAGTCCGGTGAGCATCGAGTTGCGACTCGGGCCGCAGAGTGGGAACTGGCAATACGCGCGGTCGAAGCGCACACCCCGTGCGGCAAGCCGATCGAGATTCGGCGACTTCACGATGGTATGGCCGTAGCAACCGAGTGAGTTGTTCAGGTCGTCGGACATGATGAATAAAACGTTCGGCCGCGAGTCGGCCGCCTGGAGCCAGTAACCGGACTGAAAGAACACGGCAAGAAAAACCAGTGAGATCAAACGGAGTGCAGCAAGAGGTCGATTCATGAGGGGTGCTCCGAGGAAGTTTTTTTGGACTTTTCATCCGTGTGTCTCAATCCGTGTGCCCCAGGCTTTTTGTGCTTAGGCACACGGATGATTGAGAGATCTGAGTTCTTAGCGCGACCGTTTGGGTTTTGACACGTCGTTCGGCAGCGGGCCGGCCATGGGGGGCGTCTCGAAGAATTTTCCGTCGTCCACGAGGCGCGGGTCACCAGTGCGGCTGAGTTCCGCAAGAAGCCGCTGACGCAGTTCGGTCGCCATCGCGGCATACGCTGGGTCGCTGGCGACATTGTGCATTTGATGCGGGTCCTTCTTCAGGTCAAACAGTTCCTCGCGCGGGCGTTTCCCGTAGGCGTGATCGAAATAGGGTTTCCATTTGGGATTGTTTCGCTGGCCGACCAGCCACGCTTTCGTCGGCCCAGCGTCTTCGTCGGGCAGAGTGACAAACGTGGTCTCGGTAATGTCGTGAGCGCTGGGTACGTTGTTGCCGTCGAGGTTGTACGGGTCGCCTAGCGGGTTGCGGTCGGGCCGGAAGTTGATGATGAATGAATACTCGGCCGTGCGGAGACAGCGCTGCGGATAGGGGAGATGTCCCGCCCGCGCCATTTCCACGTGACGTTCACGCCCGGTCACGACCCACGTTCGTGCGGAGTCAACAAGGCCCTCTCGTTCCGACTTCAATACCGGCCACAGGCTCCGAGCGGTCATCACCTCGGGCGCGGCGACTCCGCCCGCTTCGAGGAACGTCGGCGCGAGGTCGGGAAGAAGCACGAAGTCATCCACCACGCGACCCCCTCGCACGCCCGGCCCTGCGATCGCGAGGCTGACACGCGTGCCGAAGTCGTAGAGATTGCATTTCCCGTGCGGAAATCCGGGAGCGCCATGATCGCCGCTGACGACGACCAGCGTGTTGTCCAACTCGCCGGACTTCTGCAACTCTTCGAATAACACTCCCAGTGCGGCATCGTACGCGGCGATCTCGCCGAAGTAATCGGCCAAATCCTCGCGCACCTCGGGAACGTCCGGTAGGAACGGCGGCAACTTCCCTTGCAGCGCGTTGGGGTCAAAGTTCCACAGCGCCCGACCCGATCCCTTAATCCATTTGCGATGGACATTGGTTGGTCCGAACCAGTAGCAGAATGGTCGGCCCGCTTCGCGTTTGGCCAGAAACGCGGCGAAGTTGCCGCGCACTTCCTCGAACAACACTCGCTTCGCATCGTCGATCGATTTGCCGTCGGCGACCAGTTTAGTCGCCGTCTCCGAAAACTGGTTGAACCGACCGCCGGCTTGTTGATACGCGTACTGCTGCCCGCCGAATGGAGCATCCGCGGGGGTGCCGGGACTCCAGACCTTGAATGATTTTCCGATGTGATAGCCGGAGTCTCTCAGCAGCAGCGGAAAGGCCGGGATCTTGGGATCCCAAACCGCACCTTGCAGGATCGCGCCGCGACCGGTCCGCCAGAAATATTGGCCGGACAGCAGCGAACTGCGACACGGCGTGCACGAAGGAGCGTTGACGAACGCATTGCGGAACAGAACACCCCGACTGGCCAGACGGTCGAAATTCGGTGTTCGCACCACGTCGTTGATTCCGCCGGGTCCATCGATCTTCGCATAGGCGCTGGCATAGCGCCCCCAGTCATCGGCGAACGCAAACAGAATATTGGCTCGTTTCGCATCGGCAGCGTGGACGTCCAAAGACGCGATCGCGCCGACGAGTGCGACAGCTGCTGCGGCAACGATTCGCGGGAAGATTTTCTTCATAAGTTCTTCTGTAACATCAGTGTGACCAGACGCACGTCCATGACCGATTGACCGGGGATCGTCAGCGCTCGCAACGTCAGCAGGCCGCGCCCGCGTTCAAGGTGCATGGTCCCCAGTTGCAAAGGACGAAATTCCTTCATTTGCGACTCGGCCGCCGGCCGCGGTAGGGTGTCCTGGTTGGTGTACAGCGGCGGGTCCCAGCCGGGTGTGACTTTGCCGGTGAGTTTGCTGTCCTGGAAACTGAGTTCGATGGTGGAACCGGCATCTCGCTCGGGGCACGTGTAGTAAATGGAGACTTCGTATTCACCGGTGGTGTTCACGTCGACGTCCCAGGTCATCGAGTCTGCGGGACTCGTCCATTTTACGAAATACGATGAGTTTGGCGCATTCGAGCTACGTGTCACGCCGCCATGCGGCACACCATCGCGCGCGGGGAGCGGAGTCATCGGGAACTCAGAGTAACCGACCGGATACGGACGATTATCGTTGGTGGCCGGTTGTCCCGGTCCCTTGCCTGGGCCTTTCCCCTGGCGTTTTCCCGCGGCTTTTCCCGTGGCTTGCAGCGGAGTCGCAGCCGTTGTTCCGAACACATCCTGGCGCCAGGTCGTCACGGCTTGCGACAGCTTCGTGGCAACATCGGGTTTTTCTGGTGCCACGTTCTTCGTTTGGCCGGGGTCGGCGATCATGTCGAACAGCCCACCCGCGTCGTCGAGCCGGTATTGCCGAGTGCGAACGCTGACCTTGCCGTTCCAGTGCGAAAAAATCATGCGATCGGGCCAGTCCGACGCGGAGTGGAGAAGCAGGGGTGAAACGTCCATTCCATCCAGCGGCCGCTGTTTGTCGAGCGGAATGTTCGTGAGTTTGGCCAAAGTCGGCAGCAGGTCGATCGCGCCGGCGATCTCTCGAACGGTCGTGCCGGGAAGGATTTTGCCCGGCCAGCGGATCAGACACGGCACGCGCACACCTCCTTCATCGGTTGACCCCTTGCGCCCTTTCATTCCGCCATTCCAACGAAAACTATTTGGGCCGTTGTCGGCGAAGTAGATCACGATGGTATTGTCAGCCAATTTTAATTCGTCGAGCCGCCGCAACACGCGGCCCACATTCCAATCGATGTTCTCGCACATCGCCAGCACGCAACGGGTGACGTCGAGCGTTTCCTTGTCGCCGTCGCTGCCGCGCATAGTTATGGGCTGGTCTTTGTGTCGCTGCCAATACTCGTCTGGTACGGCGAAGGGGGAATGGGGTGTGTTGAATGGCATGTAACAGAAGAAGGGACGGTCCTTATTCTGCTCGATAAATGCCAGCGCATGGTTGGCCAGGTCGTCCGCAATGAAACCCTTTCCGCGGACAAACTTTCCGTTGTGCTCCAACGGCGGGTCAAAGTATTCGCCCCAGTGCCCGGACGTGAAACCGTAGTATTCGTCAAAGCCACGAGCATTCGGATGATACGGCCATTGGCTGCCGTTATGCCATTTGCCGAACGCACCGGTGGCATAACCCGCGGCCTTGAAGGCATCGGCGATCGTTCGCTCATCCAGATCCAAACGCTCTTGCCCGGTCGACACGCCGCGTACACCGCCGCGCGAATGATAGCGCCCCGTGAGGAACTCCGCTCGCGTCGGCGCGCAGACTGGACAAACAAAAAAGCGATCGAACAACGCGCCGCCGCTCGCCAGCGAATCGATGTTCGGCGTTCGCAATTGCGAATTGCCGTGCACACTCAAGTCCCCCCAGCCCTGATCGTCCGAGAGAAAAATGACGACGTTGGGTTGAGTGTCCGCGGCGACACAGTTGCCGGAAAGGATCGCGACGATCGCCAGGATAAAAATGCGGTACATGTTGGTGCGTTGCCTCAATCGACTTCAATCCTTCGCTTGGTCCGGGTCCCAGATTGTCGCAGCGATGTAGCGATCTGATTGCGGCTGATCGTGAAAATAATAGACCGTCACGATCTTGCCATCGGGCCGCTGGACGGTGCGCGGATAGCCGATATCACTCCCTCCGCCGTCGCTTCGCAGGATGATCTCCGGCTCCCACGTTTGCCCGCCGTCCGTACTGAGTCGAGCGCGAATGTCGAAGGGGGCCGCACGGCTGCCATAGGTCAGACAAACTCTGCCATCGGTCAAACGGATCATGCTGGCGGGATTCCCCTGGCCAAGATCGGGTGCGGGGGTTCCAGCGAGTTGCCAACTCCGTCCCGCATCCGTCGACCGATACAAGTCCAGCCAACTCTTCGATTCCACGCGGCAGCGGACCGCCGAAAGGAGTTGGTTTTCCGACAGCCGAATCGTCGATGGCATGATTGCGTAGCCCTCCGGCGCGTTGCCGATCCACGACACAAATCGCCAGGACTTGCCCCCATTGATGGTACGGACGCACAGCGGGCGCCCCTCCCGGCCGTTGACCTTCGCAGCGGTGAGGAACAAAAAGCA
>CAZFLF010000471.1:0-5795 GCA_964519825.1 uncultured Pirellulaceae bacterium
TGGGCTCTTTACCCAGAGTACGCGGTTAGTCGCCGCGATCCCGGGGTGATATGAATGCATAAACAAAGCGCTACCATCGCTTGGTCATTGGTCATTGGTCATTGGGATTTGGTCATTGGTCATTGGGATTTGGTCATTGGGATTTGGTCATTCGATAGTCATTAGTCCTTAGGGCCGTACAACAATGTAGGGTTCTTGCCGGTTGCGGGTGTACCGATGTTGTTCGGCCAATATGCCGTGCTGGCGATCCTCATCTATGGTCATTTGGCCTTGTGGATCGCGATCTTCAACCGAACGCACGCGTTAAGAATTCCCGGCCACTGGATTCGCGTTACTGAGGTAACACAAGTGCTGGCGGCAGTCAGCCTGATGGTCGTCATTGCCCAGCGATACATTGCCAACCTGTCGCCCGACTCCGAGCTAATGAAATGGCGTCCGGATCGGCTTTGGCTAGTTCCTTACGGTTTCCTGTCGCTGGCGTTCGCAGTATGGACTACTGCGCAGTGGGCCCATCGGCGCTGGTACGTGCAACGTCCGGCACAACTCGTTTCCAATGACACAAAGATCATCCACGTCGCACGACAGCTCGACCGGCTACCCATGCGCGGCTGGAGCACGCGGCTGTTCGCATGCCTGCCAATGAATCAGATGTTTGATTTATGTGTGACTGTGAAAACAATTACTGTCCCGCGGCTGCCGGGCGAACTGGACGGACTGACGATTACACACCTGTCGGATCTGCATTTCACGGGCAAAATCACCCGGCCATTTTTTGATAAGGTTATCGACCAAGTGCTGTCGCTCGCGGGCGACGTGATCGCGATTACTGGTGATATTCTCGAAGAAGAGCGTTGTTTTGATTGGTTGCAACCAACATTGGGCCGTCTCCGCGCCCGGCACGGCGTGTACTTCGTGCTCGGCAACCACGATCGACGTTTGCGCAACGCTGAGCGATTGCGGCGTGAGCTGTCAGACATGGGCTTGGTCGACCTCGGGCGCGGAACGCACGATTTCACGATTTGCGGTCAAACCGTGCAGCTGGCCGGCAACGAACTCCCCTGGTTCGGTCCGCCGGCAGAACCGGCAATGCGGACAGTAAGTACCGGTCTGCGTCTCCTCTTGTCACATTCGCCAGATCAAATTGCCTGGGCCCGGCGCCGAGATTTCGATCTGATGCTGGCTGGCCACACCCATGGTGGGCACATACGGTTCCCGATAATTGGGCCGATCGTCTGCCCCAGTCGATACGGAGTTAAGTTTGCAGCGGGTGTTTTCTTCGAATCTCCGACGCTTTTGCACGTCAGCCGCGGAATCTCCGGGCTGGACGCGCTCCGTTTCAATTGCCCACCCGAGGTGACTAAGCTAGTGTTGCGAAGCCCGTCCCAACTGGAATCAGGGACGGGCCGATAACGAGTGTTGCTCTCGCCCACGATCTCTTACAATCCTTGGGGATTCAACTCTCTTCACCGTCGAATTCTCGTTCTCTGTTGCCGGAGCATTGGGCCATGCGCAATTCCTCGCGTGCGATGTTCAGCGCGGGTGTTGTTGTCTTATTCGCCATGGGGCACACACAGGCGGCGGATTGGCCCCAGTGGTTAGGTCCGGACCGAAACAGTGTGTGGCAGGAAACCGGCATCGTTGACCGAATTCCCGACGGTGGTCCCAAAGTCTTGTGGCGCGCGCCGGTGGCCGCCGGTTACTCCGGGCCCGCCGTGGCGAATGGCAGGGTCTTTGTGCTCGATTATTTGGTTACCGGCGGCAAAAGCACACTCGACTTCAACGCCCGCGATAAAGTGTCCGGGAAAGAACGCGTCTTGTGCCTCAACGCCGCAACGGGCAAGCAATTGTGGTCCCACGTGTATGATTGCGACTACAACATTTCCTACGCCACTGGGCCGCGTTGTACTCCCACCGTAGCCGATGGCAAGGTTTATACGCTTGGTGCAGAGGGGAACCTGTTTTGCCTCGACGCTGCAACCGGCAAACCGTTGTGGTCCCATAAACTAAAGACGGATTACAAAACGGAGACACCGCTGTGGGGGTTCTGCGGGCATCCGCTCATCGACGGCAACAAGCTGATCTGCCTCGTTGGAGGTGAAGGAACCGTGGCGGTCGCGTTCCACAAGGATACCGGCAAGGAACTGTGGCGATCGTTATCGGCTCGTGAATCGGGATACTGCCCACCGTCGATCATTGAAGCGGGGGGACGCAGGCAATTGATCATTTGGCACTCGGAGTCCTTGAACGGACTCGATCCCGAAACCGGCAAGCCGTTTTGGACCGTACCGCTGGCGCCGAGTTATGGGATGTCGATCGCCGCGCCGCGAAAGCTGGACGATCTGTTATTCGCCAGCGGCATTGGCAACGTCGCGCTGGTCTTGAGGTTGGCCGCCGATCATGCTGCCGTCACGGAAGTGTGGCGCGGTAGTGCGAACAACGCGGTTTATTGCGGAAATAGCACGCCGTTTCTGGAGAACGGGATGATTTACGGCTGTGATTGCATGACCGGACACCTGCGCGGAGTCAAGCTTGCAACGGGGGAACGAGTCTGGGAGACGCTCGCCCCGACAGCCGGCGGCGAACGACGCGCCTCCCACGGCACCGCTTTTATCGTCAAGAATGCTGACCGTTTCTTCCTGTTCAGCGAAACCGGCAAACTGATTATCGCGCGTCTGACACCGGAAAAATACGAGGAACTAAGCGGCGGTAAACTACTAGAACCGACCGGCACGGCGTTCGGCCGGCAAGTTGTTTGGAGCCATCCGGCCTTTGCAAACCGTTGCATTTACGCCCGAAACGATAAAGAACTTGTCTGTGCGTCGTTGGCGACGCAATGATTCACTGACATGAAACTCGACGTCCTTGTAATCGCGCCGCACCCCGATGACGCCGAACTCGGCGCCGGTGGCGCCATTCTCAAACTGTTAGCGGGTGGATTTCAGGTCGGCGTTCTCGACCTTACCGACGGCGAACCAACACCACACGGCTCTCAGGAACTTCGTGCCGCGGAAACCGCCGAAGCAACTCGCATTCTCGGACTCCCCTGGCGTGAGAACCTTGGTCTGCCAAATCGCAGCCTGGAAGCGACGTTGGACGCCCGACGCCAACTCGCCGCAGTCATCCGACGAGTGCGCCCACGGTGGCTGTTTGCACCGTATTGGGTCGACGCGCATCCCGACCACGTCGCCGCCACACGGCTGATAGAAGATGCGCGGTTTTGGTCGAAACTAACCAAGTCGGATCTCCCCGACGAGCCGTGGCATCCCGAGCGGATTTACAACTACTTCTGCGTCCATCTGAAAATCGTCGCTCAGCCGGCGTTCGTCCTGGACATTAGCGACGTGTGGGAGCAAAAGTTGACGGCAATCCGAGCATTTCACAGCCAATTCATCGCCGGTCGCACTTCGACCTTTCTGGATCAACTCCGCGATGAAGCGTCCTACTGGGGTAAGACGATCGGCGTGCGTTACGGAGAACCGTATGCTTGCCGTGAACCGATCGGATTGCGTGGCCTGGACGAATTAGTTTAGCGGGCATTAGCGGGCACTCGGTGAATCACTTGGTTCGCGCGGTCTTAATGGGCGCTGGCGAGCAGTATTCGCTGGGCGAGACTTCTCGAAACTTGCCCAGATCATGTCCCACTTGGTCAATCCGCTTCTGGTCTGTGCCGGAGACCAGCCAGGTGACCGTGTGCTTGCTTTTGGCGTGGAGCGTTTTATCGGCAACGGGGCGGTCCAACACCAGTGAGCGGTCGATTTCCTGTGGAATCAAATCGCGCTCGGCGAGCGCCTGGTTCAGTGCCAACCGGCCAAACGGGGGTAGGTTGCCGGGCCGCATAGCGTTCAGCCGCGCAGACCAGTCGGCGAACTGGCGATAGCGCTGGGCCCCGTTGGGATCTCTCGAGGCGACTCCTTTGGCCGAGTAAGTCAGCCGCTCACTGGACAGTGTCAGCCGATTCTGTTCGGCGTCGAAAGTGGTCTGGAATTGCGGCTGGAAGAGATGAGCCGGCCCTTTTTGGACCCCACTCGCCTTGATCGCCGCGGAGAATTCCGCCAACTGCTCGGTCGTGAGACTCGTTTTCACTTGCCGCTGCTTATCGAGCAACACTACTTTGCCGCGGCGGAGGTCTAACACAATGGTTTCCACAATGGTTTCTTCGCTCGGTGCGAGCAGGAAATCGTAAACCACGTCGACGGTAAACAGGGTCAACGACTCCGAGACCGGCTCGTTGCCCTGCCCGACGAAGACTTCCGTTTCCACCCGGAAGTCCTGTGCCGCAGCCAATGCCACGGCGAAAAACCCGAGAACGATGCCGCGAACGGCCAAGCCTGCGACGTTTGCGGTTGAAAATACGCTGCGGCAACCACCACAACGCGAAGGCGAACCAACCAGACATCGCCGCGTTAGGTAAAAACAACCCAATGCAACAGAACGAATGAACATGGCGGAGTCCTTTCCTGCCGATCAGGGCGAATGCGCGAGTTGGGAAGGATACCCATGCAGTCCGGAGCTTGTCCATTCCAAAACGAATGGGACAATCCCTGCACGCCGGACCCCGAGAGTAATCATCAGCCGCCTCCTGATTGAAAACCTCGCTCCCCTCCGCAATTTCAAGGTTTTGTGTTCCGATAAGTGTCGAAGGGAGCCGGTATTTGCCCGATTCGGCGAGGGACGGAAGTCTTGAATGGTGACAGCAGTTCTCGTGGAAAGGTGATCCGTGACGAAAACCAAACGTATTCTCGTGACCGGCGGTGCCGGTTTCGTCGGTTCGCATTTATGCGATTGGCTGGTGGAGTTAGGTCACGACGTGATCTGTCTCGACAATTTCTTCACCAGTCAGAAGAGCAACGTTGTGCATTTGCTGGGCAAGCCCAACTTTGAGTTAATTCGCCACGACGTCACCGCCCCGATCTGGCTCGAGGTTGACGAGATTTACAACCTGGCATGTCCCGCAGCTCCGGGACACTATCAGTTCAATCCGATCAAGACGATGAAAACGTCGGTGCTGGGAGCGATCAACATGTTGGGGATGGCTCGCCGCTGCCGTGCGAGAATCTTGCAGGCCTCGACCAGCGAAGTCTATGGCGATCCAGAAATCCATCCGCAGGTCGAGTCGTATCGCGGTAGCGTCAATCCGATCGGTCCACGAGCCTGTTACGATGAAGGCAAGCGCGCCGCGGAGACATTATTCATGGACTATTGGCGCATGAATAAGGTCGAGATTCGCATCGTTCGCATTTTCAATACCTACGGGCCGCGGATGCATCCATTCGACGGCCGAGTGGTTTCGAACTTCATCCGTCAAGCATTGTCCAATCAAGACATCACGATTTACGGCGACGGCTCGCAAACCCGCTCGTTCTGCTACGTCGACGACCTCGTCGATGGGATCATTAGCATGATGAACGGTCCGAGCGACTTCATTGGACCGGTCAACCTCGGCAACCCTTGTGAGTTTACGATTCGCGAGCTGGCGGAGTTGACGCTGGAGATCACCGGCTCGAAATCCCGGCTGGTTTTCAATCCTCTACCCGCCGACGATCCAACGCGCCGTCGCCCCGACATCTCGCTGGCACAATCCAAACTCGGTTGGGCCTCCACGGTGCAGTTACGCGACGGCCTGACCAAGACGATCGACTGGTTCCGCACGATCGAGATCGATTCCTATCGCCCGCCAACTCCCAACTATTAATTCGTGGTCGCGTCTCTCCGAGACGCGCACCCCGATAGTTCGCCGAAGTCGATTCGCGCACAGGGCCACGAGTCTCGGAGAGACTCAGCCACGACTTCAAGCA
>CAZFLF010000472.1:0-5782 GCA_964519825.1 uncultured Pirellulaceae bacterium
CGTGTGGCTGTCGCCGCAGACGATCGTCATGCCAGGTTGCGTATAACCTAGTTCCGGCCCAATGATATGGACGATCCCTTGTTTGGCATCGTTGAGATCATACAGGCGGATCCCGAATTCACGGCAGTTTTGCCGCAAAGTATCGACTTGCTGTCGCGAGATCGGATCGGCGATCGGCAGCGATCGGTCCGTCGTCGGGATATTGTGGTCGGGCGTGGCAATGGTAAGTCGCGGCCGGCGAACTTTGCGGCTGGTGATCCGCAGACCCTCAAACGCCTGAGGGCTGGTTACTTCATGCACCAGGTGTAAGTCGATATACAGTATCGTTTGCCGGCCTGGCGGTGCGTGGACAACGTGAATATCCCAAATCTTCTCAAACATCGTTCGCGGAGATGACATGGCTTTTTCCTGCTCCGGTCGTGAAGGCATCAACTGCACAATTCTAACGACGGGGATGTTCTCTGCGAAGGACTTCGCTTTCCTGATAAGCGCCCGTTATACTCAATCCACAAATTGAAACCGGGTGAGGCGAGGCACGATTGAGTTGGTTACGGTCGAGAAATTCCTGAATGGTCTACAACGCAGCCGCCTGATGTCGGCGGACGAAGTGCACGCATTCATGGTCTCTTTACCGCCGTTCTTCGGCGAGCCGACCGTCAAATCTTTGGCTGCCGAACTAGTTCGGCGTGGCAAGCTGACGAGGTTTCAGGCCGTGCGCATCGCCGCTGGCCGACCGGAAGGCTTGGTACTCGGCAAGTACGTCATCCAAGACAAGATTGGCGAGGGGGGGATGGGGGAGGTTTTCGTCGCTGAGCACCGCCGCATGAAGCGGCCTGTCGTGGTGAAAATCTTGCCACAGCACGCGGTGCAGTGCCAACAGTCGCTCCGCCGGTTTCAGCGCGAGGTCGAGGCCGCCGCCCAGTTGCACCACCCACACATCGTGACCGCCTACGACGCCGACGAGGAAGACGGCATTCATTTTCTGGTGATGGAATTTGTTGACGGCCTGCCGCTGGGGGAAGTAGTGCAGCGCGATGGCCCGTTCCCTATATCCAAATCCGTGTCCTGCGTCCTGCAAGCCGCCCGCGGGCTGGAATATGCGCACTCGAAGGGAATCGTGCATCGGGACATCAAACCCAACAATCTGTTGCTCGATCGCGCCGGCGTAGTAAAAGTGCTCGATATGGGATTGGCCCGCTTTGACGACGGGAGACAGACACTCGCCGAGATCGAATCCGGAATCGATGCGGACAGCCTGACCAAAGACAACCAGATTATCGGCACGGTTGAGTACATGGCACCGGAGCAAGTCGATGACTCGTCGGGCGCCGATCGCCGGTCGGATATTTACAGTTTGGGTTGCACTTGGTTTCGGTTGCTGATGAACCGGCCGCCGTTCATGGGCGAGACGCTCGTGCAGACATTGATTGCCCACCGCACCGAGTCGGTACCATCGGTTTGTGAACTCCGATCCGACGCTCCGCCGCTGGTCGATGCCATTTTGGACAAGATGTTGGCGAAGAATCCGTCAGAACGCTTTCAAACGATGACCGAGGTGATCGCGGCTCTGGAAGAATTGCTCGGCGGTTTGGGTGGTGACCCAGTGGCAATGCCCCACCGCTCGGGCGTGTCCCCCAAGCGACAAGAACCCGATACAAGTGCAATCGATCTCGATGAGCCGGTGACGCGAAAATCGACCGGGACTTCGATCACGCTGGATATGAAAGTCGAGGAAAGCACTCAAATCCGTCACTTGGCGCTGACGGGAGGCTCGGAATCGCTATCCAGCCAGACGGCGCAAGCGGTCGGGATTGACCTGGGTACAACATTTTCCGCAATTGCCTACTTGGATTCGACGGGTCGGCCGGTCGTGCTCGAAAACAGCGAAGGAGACAAGACCACTCCGAGCGTTGTGCTGTTCGATGGCAACGAAGTGATCGTGGGCCGTGAGGCAGTGAAAGCGATGTCGACCGATTGGGAGCGAATCGCCGAATGCATGAAGCGGGATATCGGCCATGCCGAGTACCGTCGAACCGTGGCCGGCCAGAGATTTCCTCCCGAGGTACTCCAGGCCTGCGTTTTGTATAAGCTGCGGAACGACGCGCGCCGGGTACTCGGAGACTTCAACCAGGTTGTCATTACGGTCCCGGCGTACTTCGACGAAGTCCGCCGCAAAGCGACTCAGGACGCCGGATACATCGCCGGTGTCGAAGTGCTCGACATCATCAATGAACCGACCGCCGCGGCATTGGCCTACGGCTATCACCGCGGACAACTCTTCGGCGACCTGTCCGGAGCGCCGAAACGAGTCCTGGTTTACGATCTCGGCGGTGGCACCTTCGACGTGACGGTCATGGAGATTGCAGAAGGAGAATTTGTCACACTTGCCACGGACGGCGACGTGCAACTCGGCGGGCGCGATTGGGACCAGCGGCTGGTCGACTATGCGGCTGAGGCCTTCATTCGTGCTCACGGAATCGATCCGCGCGAGGAACCAAACACTTACGGCCGGATCTTGAGCGATTGTGAAGATGTCAAACGGACCTTGTCCTCGCGCCAAAAGGCCTCGGTTGTCGTTACATTTGGCGGCCATGCGGAGCGAATTGAAGTCACGCGTGAGAGGTTCGAGGAGCTGACCGCCGACCTGCTCGATCGGACGGCATTCACCACGAAACAGACTCTGCTCGCGGCGAAATTACAGTGGACCGATATCGACGTGGTACTATTGGTCGGTGGCTCGACACGCATGCCCGCCGTGACGCGAATGGTGCGCGAATTGTCGGGCCGCGAGCCGGATAGCTCCATTTCGCCTGACGAGGCGGTGGCGCATGGCGCGGCCATCCATGCCGGATTGCTCTTGCAAAGACTGGAAGGTAAGCCGCCGCGCATCCGAGTGCGCAACGTGAACTCGCATAGCCTTGGTATCGTCGGGACCGATCCGAAAACCAACCGCCGCCAGAATGCCGTCCTGGTGCCGCGCAACACTCCGCTGCCGGCCAAGGCCAAACGAATCTTTCGGACCTCAAAGGCTGGTCAGCGGTCCATTGTGGCCCAGATCGTCGAAGGGGAGAGTACGGACCCAACCGAATGCATGCATATTGGCCGCTGTACGATCCGCGGATTGCCCGCCGAACTTCCCGCGGGGACGCCGATCGAGGTCAAGTTTCAATACGAGGAAAACGGGCGATTGAAAGTCACGGTGCAGATCACGGGAATGCAGGACAAAATCAGCCACGAGATCACTCGCGATAACAACCTGACTCGCGAACAACTCGACGAATGGCGCGCCCGAGTCGTTGGCCAGACCCTCGACGGCGTCACGCAGAATTTCGGACTTGCCTGACCAGTCATCCTGAGGTGACGTGCTCACTTGTTCGCGGCAGTTTGGAGTGAGTGTCCCGGATTCCGCTGGCTCGGTTGTCCGGTTCGCCCTCGATTGGCCCCCCGTTCCAGGTCAACGTTCATTCCGGGGCGACTTGACGCCGAATTGACAACGCATGCCTCAGCGATACGATGGCCTCAGCCTTCTGCGGCGACGTGGGCTGCCGCAGATTTGTCGTTCTTCGCATCGCATTGCCAGCCGCTATGTCGGCCAGAAGGAACCAGAAGGAAATCGTCATGACCACACAAATCGAGGCCGCTCGCTCCGGAAATATCACACCGGAAATGGAATTCGTGGCTCGCCGGGAGGATCTCGCGCCGGAGTTGGTTCGTGAAGAGATGGCGACCGGACGCCTGGTAATCCCGGCAAACAAGGTCCATCTCGGCGGCAAATTGGAGCCGATGGCGATAGGCATCGCCGCCACCTGCAAAATCAATGCGAACATCGGCAACTCGGCGGTTACCAGCAACATCGACGAGGAATTGGACAAGTTGCACACAGCCGTCCACTTCGGCGCGGATACCGTCATGGATTTGTCGACCGGCAAAGACATCAATCGAATTCGCGCGGCCATTATCGCGGCCTCGCCCGTTCCGATCGGCACGGTCCCTATTTACCAAATGCTGGAAGAACTCGGCGGCAACATTGAGGACATGCGCCCGCAACATTTCCTCGACATGGTCGAGCATCAGGCGAAGCAGGGGGTCGATTACATGACAGTCCACTGCGGCGTCATGCTCGAACATTTGCATCTGACCACCGGACGCGTCACGGGCATCGTCAGCCGCGGCGGATCGCTAATCGCCAAGTGGATGATGACCCATCGACAGCAAAACCCGCTGTACACGCACTTCGATGACTTGTGCGACATCATGCGCGAATATGACGTGACGTGGAGCTTGGGGGATGGCTTGCGGCCCGGTTCGCAGGCGGACGCTAGCGATGCGGCTCAATTCGCGGAGCTGGACGTGCTGGGAGAGCTGACTCGCCGCGGACAAGTCAACGGCACACAGGTCATGGTTGAAGGTCCCGGCCATATCCCGATGCACGAAATCGAAATGAACATGAAAAAACAGCAGGAGATTTGTAACGGAGCTCCGTTCTATGTCCTCGGTCCGCTGGTGACGGATATCGCCCCTGGTTACGACCACATCACCAGTGCGATCGGCGCGGCGCTCGCCGGGTGGCACGGTGCGGCGATGCTCTGTTACGTCACGCCCAAAGAACATCTTGGCCTGCCCAATCGCGAAGATGTGAAGCAGGGAGTCATCGCGTACAAGATTGCGGCTCACGCCGCCGACGTAGCCAGGCAGCGTAAAGGCGCTCGGGATCGCGACGACGCGCTCAGCCGGGCTCGATTCGCATTCGATTGGAACGAGCAGTTTCGTCTTTCACTCGACCCGGAAACCGCACGAGCCTATCACGACGAGACTCTTCCGCAGGACACCTTCAAGAGCGCCCATTTCTGCAGCATGTGCGGTCCGAAATACTGCTCGATGCGCATCACGGAAGACATCCGGAAAATGGCTCAAGAAAACCAACTGGTTCCACTCCCGTCCTGACGAACAGCAGTGATCGACGGGTGGCTGGTGGCTGAGCTTGCGAAGCCCCAGCTCGCGCCGCGTCGGCGTACTTTACGCAAACATCTGCCCTTTCCCGGTGGGTTCGAAGGCGTTGCGAAAGTGTTGAATCGTCGGTTGTTTCGCTGATTCCGGCCATGTCACCGCCACCACGTCGAATCGGGCGGAGCATTCCAGCAGATCGTGCCGCTTCAAGTACGACAGTGCTACGCGAGTCAAGCGGCGCTGTTTGTCGGCGTCGATTGCCTCGACCGGATGGCCAGCGTCGTGGGAGGTGCGCGTCTTGACTTCGATGAACACCACCGTTCGTCCATCGACCGCCACCAGGTCCAATTCACCGATGCGGTCCCGCTCGCCGCGAGCAATGACGGTATAGCCTCGTCGCTTGAGGAACTTCTCCGCAGCGTGCTCGCCACGCTTGCCCAATGGTGGGGGAGTATGCCAGCTTTGCCACCACTGGCGAATCTTTGACCAACTATTCATCGAATTCCTCCGAATCGGCTAATGCGATTTGCAGTTCCATTCGGCGTATGTGGTCGGCCGGGCAAAAATCTGGGAAAAAGTCGCGAAAAACACCGGTGGCCGGCCTATCGCCCGGACGAACTCGTAAGTACATTAGCATGCTTCCCACCGGTTCGAAACTTTTCAATTAAGACGTCAAACCACGGGCGACCACCACAAAGACCCTGCGCGCCATCGGGTGTGCGGTGCTGTCGTGCGGATCGCAAGAGGAATAAGCGTCGGGAGTAAAGAGCGATGAGTGCCTATCGTATTGTTTGGGAGGATGAAGCCAAAGCTCGCGAAATTGAGCTGTTTGTCG
>CAZFLF010000473.1:0-5781 GCA_964519825.1 uncultured Pirellulaceae bacterium
CGACCGACGGAGAACTGTCGCAGATTGCTCCCGAGTGGAATGGGTTGGCGGGCAACAATCCCTTTCGCCATTGGGAGTGGTTAGAGGCCTGGTGGCGGCACTTCCGCACCCCTGGCGACGAATTGTTTGTGTTGGCCGTTCGAGATGGTGCCGGACGATTGATCGGTTTGGCACCTTGGTATCTGACTCACTCGCCGTTGTTGGGCCGTGTAGTTCGGTTTTTAGGCTCCGGTCGTGTTTGCTCCGATTACCTGGGAGTTCTGTGTGTTCCGGGGTGCGAGCCGTCGGTCGCGACCATTCTGGCCGATTGGCTGATCAGTTCCGCCGCAGGCGGCTTTCAAGCGATTGAACTGACCGGCGTACGGGCAGATGACGAGTCCATTGCGCAACTTTGCTCAGCGCTCGCCCAACGGGACCACCAGGTGCATCAATCGCCAGGGACGAATTGCTGGCGAGTGGAGCTGCCGGACTCGTGGGAGGCATACCTCCTGTCGCTGTCCAAATCGCGCCGTGAGCGCGTGCGGCAACTTTGCCGGCGCCAATTCGATTCTGGGCGGGCAACATTGAAACTCGTGGAAAACGCTGAAGATTTGAATCGCGGTTGGACCATCTTGCTCGATCTTCATCAGCGGCGGCAGCGGAGCCTGGGGCGGCCGGGTTGCTTCGAGTGCCCACGATTTACCGGATTCTTGCGCGAAGCGGCCGAACGCTTTCTGCAATTGGGCCGTCTGCGCTTGCAGTGGATCGAGCTGGACGGCCAACCCATTGCGGTGGAATTGGACCTGGACGCCGGCGAAGTAATCTTCTTCTACCAATCGGGCATCGACCCGGAACTGGTTGATGAACGGCCGGGTTGGCTGGGGACCATTGCGGCATTGCGTCGTGCACTACAAGAAGGTCGCCGCAACTTCGACTTTCTGCGTGGGGATGAATCATACAAGTCGCATTGGCGAGCCACGCCGATACCGCTGGTCGATCTGCGCATTGTCGGGCCGAAGCCAATTGCCCGCCTGCAGCATCGGATGTGGTCAGTGAAGGAAACTTGCAAACGGCAGATCAAGAACCGTTGGTTGAAAGAACGCTAACTCTCCGAGAACACTCTCATGCCAACTTGGAAACAATGGCTGCTTAGCCTGTATTACCACGGCACCTATCCGTACCGGCGCTGGGAATGGCGCCGCACAAGCCGTGTCGGCCGAGCCCCCGTGGCAGTGCTCCTCTTTCACCGCATTGCCGACGACCGGGGGAACGACTGGACAACCTCTAACTCCGACTTTCTCGACGCTATTCATTGGCTGGAATCGCACTTTGAGCTGATTTCGCTCGACCAAGCTCAACAACGCATTCGCAACTCGGTCAATGTTAACCCGTGCGTCGCGATTACGTTCGACGACGGTTACGCCTGCAATTGCGACGTCGCCCTGCCACTGTTGGTTGAGAAGCGCATTCCGTGCACCTACTTTGTCTCGACCGGCCCGGTGCTGAACGAGACCCCCTTTGAGCACGATGTGCAAATGGGCAATCACTTCGCTCCCAACACCGTGGATCAACTGCGGGCGTTTTCGCGAGCAGGCATCGAGATTGGCGCGCACTCCCGCACTCATGCCGACATTGGGCAAATTGCCACACACCAGGATCTCTTCGACGAACTCGTGGCTTCCCGCGACGATCTGCAAGCAGCGCTTGGGCAGTCGATTCGGTACTTTGCCTTTCCGTTTGGGCTGCACAAGAACATGTCCGTAGCGGCTTTCCGCCTGGCGCGGGAGTGTGGTTACGAAGGCGTTTGCTCTGCGTACGGAGGCTACAACTATCCGGGCGATGACCCGTTCCACCTGCAGCGCTGCGGGGTCGATGGTCCGCACATTCGCTTGCGAAACTGGGCCACGATCGATCCGATCCGCAATCGCCGCATCCCACGATTCAATGACTCCACTGCGGTCCATTCCGCAACGGATCGGCTGGCCGAGGTCTTGTCATGACGAGTGCGGTTTCTATTCCTGAGCCTCAACAGCATCGCTGGCTTCGTGCCGATACGTTGGCCGATAGCGTAACGATCATGTTTGCGCTGACGGCGGTGCAGCGATTGGTAGGCTTTGGCCGCAGCATGCTGTTTTGTTTCTGGTTGGATCCCCAAGAGCTTGGGCAATGGGACATTGCGTTCGGATTCTTGATGTTGGCGGCGCCGATTGCAGTACTCAGCCTGCCAGGCTCCTTTGGTCGCTATGTCGAGTACTACCGACACCGCGGACAACTTCGCACTTTCTTGCGACGCACCACGTTCGCCACAGTCGCTTTGGCAAGCCTATCGGCCACGATCGTATGGCTGCGCGGCAATTGGTTTTCCGAACTGATTTTTGGCCGATCCGACCGAACCGACTTGATTGGCCTATTAACGCTGACATTGTTGGCAATCATTGCCTTCAACTTTGTAGCTGAGTTGTTCACGGCATTGCGCCTGCAGCGCGTGGCATCCACCCTGGAATTCCTGAATAGTGCACTGTTTGCTATTCTTGGCGCGGGATTGCTTTACTTCTGGCAGCGGAGCGCGGCCAGTGTGGTATTGGCCTATGGGGCTGCCTGCCTGGTGTCGACGAGCATCTCTCTGATTTATGTGGGGCGAAGCTGGAAGGCTATTTCTAAGTCCGAGTCGCCAATTCCCCACAGCGCATTTTGGGCGAAGCTGATTCCCTTCGTCGCATCCGTGTGGATTATCAACTGGCTCGGCAATCTGTTCGGGATAGTCGACCGCTACATGATTCTCCACTACTCCGGGATCTCATCGGCCGATGCGATGGGTCTGGTTGGCCAATATCATAGCGCGCGAGTCGTGCCGGCCTTGTTGATTACTGTGACAAGCCTGTTAGCGAGCATTTTGTTGCCGTTTCTGAGCCACGAATGGGAGACCGGCGGCCGTAGGTCGGTCTCGGCCCGACTCAATCTAGCAATCAAGTTGACGGGTGTGGTGCTCTGTTCTGGGGCCGTGCTGATCCAGGCCGTCGGTCCTTGGTTGTATCATACGGCCTTTTCCGGCAAGTACGACGGTGGGCTGGCCGTGCTGTCTTGGACGCTCGTGAGTTCGGTGTGGTTCGGCATGCTGTGCGTCGCAAAGCTCTATCTTTGGTGCGACGAGCAGGTGCGATTGGTCAGCCTGTCTTTCTTGTTGGGCCTGTTCGTGATGATCTTGACTGACCTGCTGTTGCTCCCGCCGTTGGGCCTGGTCGGCGCTGTGCTGGGAACCTGTCTGGCGAACTTCGCGGCGCTGACAGCCGTTTACTGCTTTTCCCGCTGGCGCGGCATGCATCTGAGCGTTGGCACGCTGCTGATTACGGCGCTCCCCTTGTCGTTGACCTTGGGAAGTTGGCCGGCTCTGGCCGTTTTGGCCGCGACAGCAGTCCTGAGCGTGGTCACCGACGTGTTCTTCACAAAAAACGAACGGACAGAATTGCTGTCGGTGCTTCGGCGCTACTACGAACTGTTCAGCCGCCGATTTGGCAAAGTGAAAGTCGCTGCCGTGGAAATCGAAGGATTGCCGTGCCATGACCCAGGAGCATTCCATGCGTGACAGTCACTCTAGCCGACCGCTGCGAACGATGTTCGTCACCAGTTGCATGACGGTCGGAGGCGAAGAAGTACTATTGCTCGAGTTGGTTCGTCGACTCGATCGCAGTCGAATTGCGCCAGAGCTATGCTGCCTCAAGTACCTGGGTGAATTGGGAGAAAAGCTGGCGCGCGAGATACCAACTTTCACCGGGTTGCTGGCCCGAAAACTCGATGTGCGCGTTTTGGGGCGGCTGACGCGTCTCCTACGAACGCGACAGATCGACGCAGTCGTCACGGTGGGCACCGGCGGGGACAAAATGTTTTGGGGACGGGCGGCCGCCTGGTTGGCGGGCGTGCCGGTGACCGTCTCGGCCATCCACTCCACGGGTTGGCCAACTCATGTCGAGTGGTCAAATCGCCGTTTGGAGCCAATTACCGATGCCTTTATTGCCGTAGCCGATGGGCATGCCCGGTACATCATCGAGAACGAAGGCTGTCCGGCAAACAAGGTGCGAATCATTCCCAACGGCGTAGATACGAAGAAATTCCAGCAGAGGATCCCAGTCAGCGCCTTGCAGCAAGAGGTCGGCCTGCCTGCCGGAGTTCCCGTCGCCGGCCTCGTCGCTGAGATACGCCCCGAAAAAAACCACGCCCTGTGGCTACGTATGGCGAAGGAAGTTCACCGACATTTGTCGAATGCCCACTTCTTGATCGTCGGAGATGGTCCCGATCGCGCCAAATTTGAAGCTTTGTCGGCGGAGCTAGGACTGGCCGACGTTGTGCACTTCTGTGGCCGGCGGCTCGATGTACCAGAATTGCTGGCGCTGATGGATGTATTCGTGCTTTCGTCCGATATGGAAGCCAGCCCGGTCTCCATTCTAGAAGCGATGGCTTGCGGCAAGCCGGTCATTTCCACGCGAGTGGGATCCATTCCCGAGTCGGTGGTCGATGGAGTTACGGGCTATTTGTGCCAGCCGGGCGACGCTGAGGCGCTGGCCCAACGCGTGACGCAGCTCTTGGCCGATCCGCTGCTGGCACAACAGTTCGGCCTGGCCGGACGCGAGCGAGTCAACCGCCATTTCTCGATCGACCGCATGGTCGAAGGCTATCAGGACCTGCTGGCAGAGATCTATGCAGCCAAGCAGCGTGGCGTGCGACGGCATTCCGTGTCGACGTTGTCGTCCTTATCTCATCAACAGTCGTTATTTGTTGGCCCGACGGAGATGGTGCAATGAAAGTCGCCTCGCTGGAATCTCCGAGTACACGCCCTGCCACCGTTGGAATACTTTTTCCTGGTGAGATGGGGACCGCCATTGGCCAGCTTTTGATAGATCGCGGTATATCTGTTGTCACGACGCTGGAAGGGCGCAGCGCTCGCACCTGTCAGCAGGCTCAGGTCGCGGGATTCCGCATCGTCGACTCGCTGGGGGACGTGGCGGCAATTTCCGAGATCGTTATCTCCCTGGTCCCTCCCGCCGCTGCGTTTGAAGTGGCCGTGCGCTATGCCGAGTCCAGCAGCCGGTTGCCGGCCTCGCCGTTGTATGTGGACGCCAATTCGATTTCTCGGCAAACGACCCGACGCATCGGCAGGCGGGTTCGTGCGGCCGGAGCTGATTTTGTCGATGCGGCCATTCACGGCCTGGCCAGCCGTTTGCGCGAGCAAGGCACGCTGTATCTCAGCGGATCCCGAGCTGAGCAGGTCGCCGGGTTGTTCGGGTCTAGCTTGCACAGTGTGTGCTTGGGAGACGAACCCGGGGCTGCCTCCATGCTCAAAATGCTCATGGGGGGACTATCCAAAGGACTCGTTTCGCTGTTCTTGGAAATTGGGTTGACGGCGCATCAAGCGGGGTTATTGAGCGAATTTCTGGGAGGCTGCCAGCAGTATTACCCCGGCGTGATGACGGTGCTCGAACGACTCTTACCCACCTATGCCCGGCATTCCGAGCGCCGTGCGGATGAAATCGCCGAGTTGAACAGGACGATGCGCGGGTTGGAACTGCGGCCGGGCGTGACGAATGAGGTTGAGCGGCTGCTGCGCACGCTCGGAAGCTCGGGACTGGAACGTCGCCAGGAAGAACATCAAGCCGCCGAAGGAGTCGCGCCAAACATCGCTGAGTTGATCGAATTGATTTCCCGTGAGAACCCGCTGCAATCTCGGCAAGCGGCGCCTCGATTGCCCGTCGACCGAATGAATTGACAACAAAGGAACCTGCACATGACAACCAAACCTCGCTCTGCGGA
>CAZFLF010000474.1:0-5767 GCA_964519825.1 uncultured Pirellulaceae bacterium
GCTCTTCAGGACTAATGTCGATGCCGGGGGGTAACGACATCGGTTCTTCACGCAAAGTCGGCGCGCCGGCGGCAATCCACTGCTCGATGACGGCGATCTTGTCCGCCGGAACTTTCTTTTCGCCCGGAGGCATCTCGCCGGCCTTGAGACGCGTCACCATTAAGCTCTCGCCGGGTTTGCCCGACACAATCGCTGGCCCAGTCTCGCCTCCATGTATGACAAATCGCTTCAATCGCAGATCGAGTGACCCCTCGGGCTTTTCTCCTCCACCATGGCAGTCGAGACAGAATACTTTGAAGATCGGCCGGATATCGCGTTCGAAGGATGGCGACTCGGCGCCGTACAGCGGCGCCCGCGCGAACGTCAGGGTCGCGCTCAACAACATCCAACCGGCAAGCAGCGGACTGCCGCCAAAATAGGGCATTCGACGCATTTATGGCACGAAGCTTTCAGGCAGGAACAAACGGCATCCATCTGGGGTGGGAAATCGATCCGGGATGCACGTGGTGTGTGTATGGATTATCAACACACTCCTTCGTCGAGGCAACGACGGTTTGGGCTGTTCTGAGGAATTTTCGGGGGTTCAATGTAGTGCGCTGCGGGACACGGAAAACGCCGAGTACGGGGTACTGGGTACTGGATGGCGCAGGGCGATTCGAGATCTAGTTGGCCTGATTGCTACATTACCGCCACCGCGCCGGAACATAAGGCGATCGCCAATGCGCCAAGGACGATGCACAGAATGACGATGCCCACCACCGTCAGCACTTTCTGCCAGGAAGTCGGCGCTTGGCCGGTGGCCTTGCCGGTTTGACCGTTGAGCAGAAACCGAAAGGCCTGATCTCGATAGCGATAGGCCATGATCCAAACTGGCAGCAATACGGCTTCGCTGGTTAATCCCTCCAACTGCACATTGACTTTCAAATTGCGGCAGCGACCGGGAACGTATTGCGTGCATTCCTGCCGCACGAGGTTTTCGAAGCCTTGCCGGGCCAGCGGCCGCGCGTACTTGCGCTGCACGCGAAATTGTTCGAAGACAACGTTTTCTAAATCAACCTGATTGGGCGCGACTCCTTGACGAAGATCGAAAGGACAAATGGCCGAGGTCTCCGCGGGAGTGAGAGCGCCGCTGGCTCCAACCAGCAGGCCCTGGTATTCGCCGCGATGTTGCCCCGACAGTGGAAACCATTCGCCGCGCGCTCCAACAGGCGTCTGGCTGCTATCAGCTGTCCAGAACGACGAACCGCGAGCCGAGAAGACCCAATACGGTACGAACACCGGCGTCATCTTGGTGACAATGGCCGCGTCGGAAAGATCGCTAGGCCGCCAGAATCCTTTCCGCAGCCAGCCGCGAAGCGAAGTCATCGCGGCGTCGCGGTTGATCGTGAACGGCAGAACGCGCTGCGGCGCAATGGTCTTGAAATCCTTGCGTTGATCGAGTTTTTCCGAGCCACAGAACGGGCAGCGGAGTGTTTGGGCCGACGCATCGTAGCTCATCGAAGCGCCACACCCTTGGCACTCGAAATTGTGAGTTGACACGAGCGTACTGTCCGCAGTTCCCGGCGAACCCTCGACTGGCTGGGCACGATCCGGCACTTCCGTACCGCAATTCGGACAGAAGAGATCTTCTTCGTCCACCATTGCCTGACAGATCGTGCAGCGATCAAGTTCCTCGGACATGGATTCGCCCCGCGTCCTGTTATCTGTTGAACAAGGCTATCAGCAGCGCTGCGATCGCAATCAACGCGGCGACACCGCCGACCATGATCAGAATCCGTTTCCAAGACAATGGCTTATCGCCGTCACATTTGCCGGTCTGGCCGTTGATCAAGAACCGATACAACTTGTTCCGATACCGATAGCTCAGGATGTAAACCGGCAACAAGCACAAATCCGAACTGATCCGGCTGAATTGTGTGTCGACGGAAATTGCGCGGTGCGTATCGCCGGGCAAGAAGGCGGCAATGTTCTGCTCCCCGCGCCGCCGGAATTCCTGCAAGCTCAATTGCAGGGCGTCGTCACGCAAGACGGAATACTCCTCACACAGCCAACCCGCTAGATAGAAAGGTTCATAACGCTTCAAGGCCGGCAAGTTGAAGTGCATAATCCGCTGGGCTTCTTGTTGCGGTAGCCCGCGACTGGCTGAGATGAGATAGCCGCTGTAGTAATGATGATGTCGTCCAGACAGCGGCCACCACTCGGTCTCCTGCACTTGTCTTGTGTGCGTCGTGACGTTGCCTTTGGAATCGGTCGTTGTGTACGTTTCAGTGCGATACCAGTATTCACCGATGGTCGCCGACCAGGTGCTCTGGCCAAGCATCGAGAACGACCAGAACGGGAGGTACACCCCCTGTTGTTTGTCCGCGATCGCCTGCGTCACCAAGTCGCCGGGGCGAATCCAGGAGTTGTCACGTATCCACCGGCGGAACTTCTCCTGGGTTTGTTCACGGGTCAGCGCGAATCCGATCACAAATTCCGGCCGCTGCCGATCGCTTGCTTCCGGCGAGAATTCGGCCACGTAGGTGGAATCACAAAACGGGCAGACGTAACTGCGTTGGTCCGGATCGGCGGACATTTCACTGCCGCAACTGGAGCAACGAAAATACTTTTGCGGATGAGTGGCCGGCTCAGCGACGACGGCGGCTTCGACAACACTTGGCGTTCCGCAGGCGGGACAGAACTTGTCCGTCGACTCGACGGGGCAACCACAACTTGGACATGACTCTCCCTGCGGTGCCAGTGCATGAGAGGCAACCACCGCATCATCCGCAGTCGACGTTGGTTCGATGAATTCAACTTCGGCCATGGCTCGTGTCGTAAATTGCGCGGAGCATCGTTTCCACGTCGGCGTATTTCTGTTTTGTTTGCAGCGCCGAATCGACCAGCTTACGGGCGTCCGACTCGTTGTGCCCCAAAGCGACCAGGGCCTGGTACGTCTCTTCCACCACGTCGCGCCGAACGACGGAGTCAGCCACGTCGTCGTGCCCGACCAGCAGGGCGAACTTCGGCATCTTTCTCCGCAGCTTGGCGATAATCCGCTCCGCGGTCGCCGAGCCGACTCCGGGCAGCGTCGCCAATCCCTTGGAGTCCTGCTCTTCGATCATGACGGCCACGTCTTGGACAGGTCGAACCATGGCCCGCAGAGCCTTTTTGACTCCCACCCCGTCCACCGAACAAATCATTTCAAAGAACTCCCGCTCGATCTCGCGCAGGAAGCCGATGATGCGAGGTGTCAGCCGCCCATGGGCCGGGTTACCGTCGAGGTAATGCAGCGTGTGAAAGCTGACGGTCTGGCCCAGTTTGGACTGCAGCTGTCGCCGATTAAATTCCGGGATCAACACCTCGTACTCAAACGCCTGAATTTCCAGAGTCGCCGCGTCATCCGCAACTGCCAGCAACTTACCCGTGACTTTCGTGATCACTTAAACGCCTCGTCATTCGGATTGCCCCCCGAACGGAGATAGGCAAGCAGGTCGAGTATCTCGTCGCGATTCAAAGTATTCAGCAAGCCCGCCGGCATCATCGACACCGGCGACGGGCGCTGCTCTTCGATTTCATTCGTCATAATCGCCGTCATCGTTCCCGGCTCCAGCATGTTCGTAATGATGTTCAAATTGTTGCCGTTGAGGTTCGCAACTTTGCCGACTACCGTGCGCCCGTCATTCAACACGAACACCGTCGCCTGGTACTGATCAGAAACGGTCTTGTTCGGTTCGATCAGCGACTCGACCAGGTACTGGTTTGTGAAACGTTTGCCGACACCCGTCAAGTCCGGCCCGATGATCCCACCTTCGTTGTCGAACCGATGGCATTTGAAGCAACTCGCTGCCGCGAACATTTCGCGTCCATGCTCGAAGTTCCGGCCGCGGAGAGCCTGGTCGATGCCAACCGACAATTCGGACAACGTCCACTCGCGGACGAGAGGCCGAGCCTTCACGTCTAGTGCCGGGTCGGCTTCTATCGGGGTCGCTTTGATGAGCGACGCCAGCGCCACCATTTCCTTTTCATCCAGCGTGTCTACCGCCTCGTTCTTCGCGTTTTTAAGGAATCCAGAGAACGAATGTCCGCCACGTAACTTTCCCGTCTGGTTGAACCACTCCAGGTACGTGCGGCGTTGATCGAGCGTCCAGCCTGTTTTCAACGATCGCAGTAAAAAGGCGTAATGGATCCCCTCCTCCTGGGTTCCCGCTTTGGCCATCAGGTCCAGACAGCGAGCCGCCACGTTCGGGGCTTCCAAATAGATCAGCAACCGGCTGAGTTCGCGATTCAAAGGCAAATTGCTCGATGGGAAGAACTTGTCGAATCGTGCCAATGCGGTCTGTCGCATCGCTGCTTGCGGTTCACCCAAGCGAATGAAGATCAAACCGTAGGCGCGCAACAAGCTTAGTTGGTTTTCCGAACTGAGCTGTTTCCAATCGATCCGACCGAGTGCCTCAATGATTCGCGGTTGGAGTGACTTGTCTCCGCAACGGGCTAGTGCGACGGACGCCGTGATTAGCGCCACTGGGTTCTGCTCCGCCAGCGCCCGGTCCTGCCAGGTTGCGACGGGTTGATGTTCGACCGCCACGCGCGCCGCGTAACGGAGGAACCGATCGGGATTCGACAAGAAAGGCCAAGCCACTTTGACGGCCTGCGCGTCCTGCTTGCCGTGGAACGCTTCGAGCTGATTACGCGTCGCGCGGGCTGCACTACCGGCATCGCGTTCCACCGACACAAGAGCGGTCGATTCGGGACCGACGTAGGTCACGCGATAAAGACCCGACTGCGTCCGCCTGCCGCCGATTGCGAAATACAACGCACCATCCTGCGGGCGTACGACGAGGTCGGTAACCGGCAACGGAGCCGCAGTTGCGAACCGCTCGAACTCGCCCGTGTAGCTCGCGCCGTCTGGAGTCAGATGAACAACGTAGATATTGCCGAAGCTCCAGTCGTTGATAAACAAAGCTTGCTGATACTTCGCCGGAAATTTCGCCCCGGTGCCGAAGGTGATCCCGGTCGGCGAACCGGGCCCGATGTTGACAGTGGCGGGCAGACTGTCCGGGTAGAAATCGGGCCAGACTCCCGAACCCGAACGCCAGCCGAATTCGCTGCCGCTGGTCGCATGGTTGATGCGAGTCGGACGATACCATGGGGATCCGATATCCCATTCCATGTCCGAATCGTAGGTGAATAGCTCCCCGGCGGCGTTGAAGGCGATGTCGTATTGATTGCGATAGCCGATGCTATGCAGTTCCCACGACTTGCCTTCGGGATCGGTGCGACAAATCCATCCTCCAGGCGCCATGATGCCGACCGCATGCCCGCCCGCGTCCCACATCCGCGGTAGCAACTGATCTTCCTGCCAGTTGCGGGGCACGCGCGACGATTCGGGCTTGGGGATCTTGGTGTGATTGCCACCGACGACGAACAGGGACTTGCCGTCGGGACTGAGCGCCACGGCGTGCGGTCCGTGCTCGCCGCCCCCTTCGATCTTCCGCAACAACTTCACTTCGTCAAATTGATCGTCGCCGTTTGTATCGCGCACGCGATAAAGTCCGCTCCCCTGCGCCGCACCGCCATTGACCACCACGTACAGGCTGTCGAAGGCAAACAGTAGACCGTGCGCCATTCCGATTGCGACGTCGAGCTTTTTGACTTGCGTCTCCTGTGGAGTTGCTCCAACTGTGATGCGATAGAGCGCGCCATCCTGATCGGAGACAACCAGTCGTCCGCGCGGATCGACCGCCATGCTGACCCAACTTCCTTGTTCGGATTGCGGCACAGAGTA
>CAZFLF010000475.1:0-5763 GCA_964519825.1 uncultured Pirellulaceae bacterium
GGAAAAATTGCGCGGCAGCTATCTCGATCCCTACTTGCCGGCTAAGCCGGGCCCTACCGAGGAAGTCGCGCAGTCCGCTGTCGACGAACTGAACGCGCACTGGTCGCTCGCCGACGTCAAGACCCGCGAGCGGCGCACGCTGAATATCCTACCGGGAAAGCCGCTGTTGGCTGTGCGGTTTACCGCCAACGAGGGCGCGACCGCCGTCCCGAATACCGGCAACCTGGTACTCGAACGCCGCGTTGGAGCCGGCCGGGTTGCCGTGACCGCATTTTCGTTGAGCGACTCTCGATTCTTGAACTGGGGGAGCATCGACAGTTTTTTCAACGGAGCAATTTTGCGCCGTCCACGGCGAAAATTTGAGGCCAAGGATTTGCTTCCAGATACTGTGTTCGCCGACTTCCACCCGTCGCTCGCCCGGGACTCGCGGATGACGTCGACCCTGCGGTTTTTCAGCCGCGACATCAGTGTCTTCTCCTCCACGGAAGGCCGATACCAAACCACCACGTCACCCGACGATGAATATCCGGGGGGATTCGACTCTCTCGACACGATTACCGTCGCCGGGATGCCAAAGAATCCCGCCCGCTTTATTCCCCCACAGGATCCCTTGGGAGTCCAAAACCGGCCGCGACCGACAGCCAGCGACTTGCATCCCGAAAGCAATGATTGGCACTTGCGCGGATTTTGGTCGGGTTGGCGCACCAGCATGGCTGCCTGGAACGACCGGAGCGGCGCCGCCAACGCGGCGCGCCAATCGCTCAAGGATGCGGCTGGGATTTCGATCCCGAAGGGAGAGTTCGTGTTTAAGGTGCTGGCCGTTTATCTGGCGGTGCTGGCCCCATTGAATTGGTTGGTTTTCAAGTTACTAGGACGAGTTGAATGGGCCTGGCTCTCTGCGCCGTTCATCGCCATTATCGGAACATTTGCCGTGGTGCGACTGGCGCAACTCGATATTGGTTTCGCGCGCAGTTTGACGGAGATCGCGATCGTCGAGGGACACGGTGGGTACCCGCGCGCCCACACAACGCGTTACTCGGCGCTCTACACGTCACTGTCGACCAGCTATGACTTGGAATTCGCGGACGACGGTTCGTTGGCGTTGCCGTTTGCCGTAACCGATTACACGCGCGGCTTGCACGACTCGGTATATACCGTGACGATGCGGCGCGACAGGCAGTTGCGATTGAGCGGATTCCTGGTGCCGTCCAATAAAACCGGCACCATGCATTGCGAACAGATGCTGGACCTAGCTGGATCGTTTGCACTGGTTGGCAACGGCTCGAGCGAATGGCAGTTGAAAAACGGCACCAAGTTCACGTTGCGAAGCGCCGGTGTGTTGCGCAAGACGCAAGCCGGCTCGTTGGAAACCGCATGGATCGGCGATTTGCGCGCGAAGTCTTCCGTACCGCTGCGATTCTCGCCTGCCGCCACCGATCCACCACATCTTGGCCAGTGGGACGAATCAGCCGAAACACTGAGCTATGACGTCCAGGTGCGGGAGTTACTGAAACGGCTCGATCAGGACCAAGACGGTAAGATTGGCCGCCGTGAAGCCCGCGCCGATCCCAGCATCGAGGCGGAGTTTGGCCGAATCGATCAATCGGACGCGAAGGGGAATAAGGGAAGTGATGAACAGTGGGGTCGCGATGAGATGGTGCGCTGGTGCCGCACTTCACGCGCCGGAGAAGTCTCGCTGGGTCAGCTGTGGGAGCTGGCCAGCAAAGCCTTGCGATTGTTGCCGGGCGAGACGCGGCTCATTGGCTGGACCGCTGAGGAATTGCCCGGCGTTACGATTCGACCGATCGCCGCTCAGGAGGTTCGCCGCACCATGTTCTTGGTACATTTGCAGCACGGCGATTTGCCGACACCTCAACCGGACGTGAACCTATTAACGGACGTGGCAGAAATCAAACCGGAAAACGCGGAAGAGACCGACTCTGCGACGCCGCCTGCCCCGCTACCTGGCTCGCTGCCTGGATCGCTACCTTTGCCCGGGCCCCAGCTCCCACAACAGCCTCCGCCCCAGCCACAGCCGGTTCAACCGGTACCCGTTTCTCCACCGAAGACTTAATAACCTGGCGCCTCTCGCAGTGCGGATCACATGATTGAACTGATTGACTTTGGCAAAGACTATGGCGAATTTACCGCTGTCGAGCGGCTCAACCTCAAAATTGAAGCCGGTGAACTGTTCGGCTTCATTGGTCCCAACGGCGCCGGCAAAAGTACCTCGATTCGGTTTCTTTCCACGCTGCTGAAGGCTAGCCGTGGCGAAGGCATCGTCAATGGACACAGCGTGACTCGCGACCCGATGAAGGTGCGGCAAAGTATTGGTTACATGCCGGACAACTTCGGGGTCTACGACGGAATGAAAGTCTGGGAGTTTCTCGATTTCTTCGCCGTTGCCTACCGGATCGGCAAGTCCCAGCGAAAACGCATCATTAAGGACGTACTCGAACTGCTCGATCTGGCGCATAAGCGGGATGACTTCGTCAATGGACTGTCGCGCGGGATGAAGCAGCGTTTGTGTCTGGCCAAGACCCTCGTCCACGACCCGCCCGTGTTGATCCTGGACGAGCCAACAAGCGGTCTCGATCCCCGCGCGCGCATTGAGGTCAAGGCGTTGCTGAAAGAGCTGCGTCGTATGGGCAAGACCATTCTGATCTCCAGCCACATTTTGTCGGAGTTGGCCGACTGCTGTACCTCGATTGGCATCATCGAACGAGGCCAGCTCCTGATGCACGGACCCATTCAAGACGTCTACCGCCGGATTCGTGGCAACCGCATCGTCGTGGTCAAGTTTTCCCACAACATGGATGCCGGTTTGTCGATCGTGCGGGGCTCCCCTCACACCCGAGACGTACAAATCGAAGATCATCAAGCCACCATCGAGCTTGCCACCGACGATGACGGAGTGCAGGAGCTACTGCAACAGTTGGTCCGACAGGGGGTGGGGGTACGAAGTTACGCGGAAAAGGAACCTTCGCTGGAAGACGTTTTCATGCTGGTCACCAAAGGGTTGGTCATTTGACCCGAGTCGCGCTGTTCGGCGGTTTGTACAGCAACTATCTCGCACTCGACGCAGCTCTGCTTAACGTGCAAAAACGCGGAGTGGACGCCATCTATTGTCTGGGAGATTTGGGAGCCTTTGGCCCGTTTCCCGACCGCGTGTTCCCGATCCTGGATGAACACGGCGTGCAATGCCTCCAGGGAAACTACGACGATTCGGTAGGGAACGGAATGGACGACTGCCAGTGCGGCTACACCGATCCGAGCGACAATCACTTCGCCCAGATCAGCTATGACTACACCCTGGCGAATACGTCGTTCGAGCACCGTCGACGGCTACAAGCTTTGCCTCGCCAACTGCGGATTTCCCTGGGACCCCTAACTGTCCTGCTGTGCCACGGAAGCCCGCGCAGGGTGAATGAGTTCCTGTGGGAATCGACCACCGCGACTCACTTTCTCGACTCGCTCGCTGAAGAGTCGCAGGCCGATGTGATCTGTGCGACACACACGGGGATCAAGTGGTCCCGGCGACTATCACGCGGGAGTTGGTTTGTGAATGTCGGAGTCCTCGGCCGTCCAGAGAACGATGGCTGCACTCATGTCTGGTGCACGCTGTTAGATCATCGACCCGGCGCCGAGCTCAGTGTCGAATTCCTACCAATCGAATACGACCATCGGCGTCTGGCGGAAGAAATGCGAGCTGAAAGATTACCGACCGAGTTCATCGAGACGGTGCTCACCGGTTGGTGGACAACTTGCTTGGAGGTCCTACCAGCCAAAGAGCGACGGCGCGGAAAACACTGAGGTCCTGTTCTGCGCGGGTGGTCATTCGGATTCTGTCCGCGTATCGTAGGTACTTTGGCTTTCATGTTGCGGAGCAACACGGCCACAGGAGAGCACTACGATTTCTCTTTCTTCGCCGGCGTCGGCCGCGGACCCGTTTCCTTGGGCCGGTCGTGGATAGCCTTGAAATGTTGGTCATCAAGTTTATTGACGGACCACAGCAGACCGCGGGTGATGTAGTTCAGGAAAATCGGGTCTTCCATCTCTTCGTTGTAATGGCCAACGGTCGTGCCGAAGACGCGCGTGTTCCCGTTGTACATGTTGGTCCAGATGCAGGGTTCGTCATTCTTCGTTTCCTGGCTGGTCGCGCGACCGAGCGGAGTGGCGGTGTCCCACAACTTGACAATTTGATAGAGCTCGCCTTTGGGAGTCGACCACTTCTCCGGAAAGCCCTGCATGATCGGATGGTCCTTGGCAACGTTCATCACGTCGAAGGCATAATGCGCTCCGTGACGATGCGAAGTGACGCCGAGGAACTTAAACCACTCGTCTGTCTTGTCTCGGTAGCAGTGCATCGCGCAATGCACAACGACAGCCGGAAGTCCTTCGCGATGCGGCTTCAGAATTCGGGCGGTCCAAGTCGGATCGGGAATGTCAGAAAAGCATTCGTTGTGAATGACGACGTCGTAGCCTTTCGCCCAGTCCTCCTGTTCGTAGAGCGGAATCCGCGAAGTGGTCGCCGTGCCTCCTTGCTGGACGATCGTGAATTTTACCGGCGCTCGCGCCGAGATTCCCTCCGACAAGATCTTCTTCTGCCCGTCGTAATCGTGGCAGCAGCCGCCGGTGACGATCAGGGCTTGGATCGGTTTTTCCTTTGCCTTTGCTTTCGCGGCAGCCGCTTCCTGGGCATTGGCGGCCGTTAGACCCGATGCCAGGCCAGTAACGATGACGAACAACGACAGACTTCTCCCAGTCAAATTCATGCGTAGGGTCCTTAAAAACGAAATCTGGGGGCGCAGAAAAAAACCCGGTGCGTAACCGGGTTCAGTGTTGGTTCCGCGAGCTTCAATAGACAAATGTCGCCATGTAAGCGCTGCGACTATCGGGAATCGACCAGCGGCTGTTCAGACCACGACCGGTGAATTCGCCAATGGTGGTGACGCCTGCCGCGCAATGTTCGACCTGAGCCAGTGGCGGATAGAACGCGATTTCATTGGAGCACAGGCAATCGGACGGGCGTGCCTTGCGTGTGACCATTTTTACGTCCTTGCCGGCTGTGAGGGTGCCTTGCAGATCACCTTCGTTCAGCGCCATTTCGATCGGCGCCGTGGACACTCGGACGACTGCTTGGCCCGCTTTCCCAGCATGAGTCTTTACGAAATCGATCAGCGCGTCGTGCTGCTTTTCGCTGGCCTTCTCGTCGATGTAAATGACCGACTTCAGATTCTCTGCATCGTCGATGCCGCCGTGGCCGAGCGTCGTGGAACAATTGAGTGCTACCACGACCTTCAGACCGGCTAGATCAACTCCGTTGTGAGCGCCTTCGCGAATGCTCCACGCCATCAAAGCATCTTTCCCGGTCAATCCCATTTCGCCATTCGCAAAGCAGGGACCAGTGTAGACTTGGCAGGTGCGCGCCTCTAAATAGTGCCCGGTGATTTCCCCAGCGGCAGCTTCACCGATCCCGATTAGCAAACCCAACAAAATCGCACAGCGAACGGACGTATTCATGATTCTCTCCTCGTGTGAGTAAAAACGGATTCACTCGCGGCAATCCCATTTCAACGATCGTACCGGCACACCGCGGATCAACCCATCGCTTCTTAAAAACTTGTAATCAAACGACTTCGTGGAAATCGTTCGAGTGTGTAACTATCTTACCGATAGGGCTTTTCACGGTCTAGGCAATTGCGGCGATCCTTGGCAGTACGACGGAAGCTACTACATTGCCGGCGGCCGAACCAATCCTTG
>CAZFLF010000476.1:0-5753 GCA_964519825.1 uncultured Pirellulaceae bacterium
AAAGGTGACACCCAACACCATCGCGAGATTACCCCAACCGGGAGCCAACACTATGCATCCCATTTTAGAAAATCAACTCACGCAAACGCGCCGCCAGTTCTTCGGCTCATCCGGTTTGCGATTCGGCGGCGTGGCTCTGGCAATGATGGCGGGGGGGACTGCCCAAGGCGCCGAGGCTCAATCCAACTCGCCGAGAATCCATCCACCGCTGGCTGATTTGCCCCATTTTCCACCCCAGGCCAAGGCGGTGATCTACCTGCACATGAACGGCGGTCCTGCCCAGATGGACCTGTGGGACTACAAGCCGCAACTGGCTGAGTTATTCGATAAGGATTTGCCGGACACGATCCGCCGCGGTCAACGCATCACAACGATGACCAGTGGCCAAACCCGTTTGCCGGTCGCACCGTCGATGTTCAAGTTCGCACAACACGGCAAGAGCGGCATGTGGGTCAGCGAACTGCTACCGCATACGGCGAAGTGCGTCGATGAGATCGCTCTCGTCAGAAGCATCCATACCAACGCCATCAATCACGATCCGGCTTGCACGTTCGTGATGACTGGCAGCGAAGTCCCGGGCAAGCCGAGCCTCGGTTCGTGGCTGGCGTATGGGCTGGGAAGTGAGAGCAACGATCTGCCGGCTTTTGTCGTACTAACCCCGAATTGGAAGTCCGGTGCTGCAGCTCAAGCGCTGTTCACGCGCATGTGGTCGAGTGGATTTCTGGCCGGCAAGTACACGGGCGTGGCCCTGCGCCACATGGGAGACCCGGTGCTGTACGTGCAGAATCCGCCCGGTGTCAGCGAAAAGAATCGTCGCGCAATGCTGGATACGCTAGGCGAATTAAATCTCCGGGCGTTTGACAAGTATGGCGATCCGGAAACTCAGACCCGCATCGCCCAGTACGAGATGGCGTTTCGGATGCAGACGAGTGTTCCCGACTTGACCGACATTCACACAGAGTCGCAGGAAACGCTCGAGTCGTACGGTCCAGATGTCACCAAGCCTGGCACGTTCGCGGCCAGCGCTCTTCTGGCCCGCCGCCTGGTCGAACGCGGTGTGCGCGCGGTCCAGATCCTGCATCGTGGCTGGGATCAGCATGGCACCCTGCCTCGCGACTTGCGTTCGCAATGCGAAGATACCGACCAGCCAACCGCCGCATTGCTGATGGACCTCAAGCGGCGCGGCCTGCTCGACAGCACGCTCGTGGTCTGGGGTGGTGAGTTCGGTCGAACTGTGTATTCGCAGGGCAAGCTCACAAAAGACAACTACGGCCGTGATCATCATCCGAGAAATTTCTGCATGTGGATGGCAGGCGGAGGAACCAAAGGGGGTACGGTCTACGGAGAGACCGACGACTTCAGTTACAACATCGTCAAGGATCCCGTCCACATCAATGACTTCAACGCGACGATGCTGCAGTGCCTGGGTATCGATCACGAAAGATTCACCGTCAAGTTTCAGGGACTGAACCAGCGATTGACCGGAGTGGAGGGGGCGAAGGTCATTGCCGAGCTCCTGGCGTAACGTGGGGATGCTCGCGATTTGCTGCGCAAAATTCTGCTTGCGTATCGAGTTGACCTACGGCCCCGAATGACACATTTCGTTTAACCGCAAGCCGCAGGCGTGCGCTGATTATTGTCACTGAGTCAATTCCGCAAACTTTGCCTGCAACTTGGCGACGATGTCGGGATGCTCCGCGGCAACATTCTTCTGCTCGGACGGATCGAATTCGAGATTGAACAGAGCCGGCTCGCGGCTGTGATCGCCACTCTTTAAGCCCGGATATGCGGACGGCTTGGCCTGTTCTTGCTGAGCCAGAATCGTTGTGCCGTTGGGGCGGCGGGGATCGACCAAATCGTCCTTCAAATCGGCGGCTGGAACTGGGTTACTGGTCATACCGCAATGATGCGGATACCGGCCAGTCATCAATGCCGCTCGCGTTGGAGCACAGAACGGGCACGCCGCGTAGAAGTTGGTCAACCGCGCTCCTTCGGCCGCCATGCGATCCAGATTCGGCGTTTTGAACTTCGGGTGCCCGTAACAACCCACGTCCCCCCAACCTAAGTCGTCGGCCAAAATAATGACCACATTTCGGCGCTCGACCGGTTGCGGCTCAGCGGAATACTTTGCAGAACTCGTTAGCAAAATGAGCGGCAGCAACGAACAGAGTATTTTCATCGCCTGTAATTTCGCTGGGCTTAATGAAGGACCTCACCCACGACTTGGCCGACTGTGACGACTTCATCCTCGGTGGCCAGCTTTCGCAGTATTCCGTCGGCTGGAGCTGGTAGTTCGACGACTACTTCACCTGCGATGATTTCCACCAGCCGGTCGCCTTCACGAACAGAACGCCCATCGCGGCAGTGCCAGACACCAACACGCAGTTCCGCCTCACCTAAGTCCAGTGGCGGAATCAAAACGGGGATCATCTAAGGCATCCAGCAGGACAGGAAAATGAAGGACAGGAAGATAGGAAGTGCGACGTATCTTCCTGTCACACCAGATCGACCTTGCGCCGCACGCGCCGTTTTGCCATTCGGCATTCTTCGCAAACGCCGGTGATGATGAAGCGGTGACTCGTCACTCGGAAGTTGCTTTCCTGGGCAATGGCGTCCCGCAGTTTGATCAACTCTTCGTTGTGAAACTCGTACAGCCGATGGCATTCTCGGCAGTACAAGTGATCGTGTTGCGGATAGCCATAGTCGTGTTCGTAGACAGTCCGGCCGTCGAGTTGGAATTCGCGCAGCAGCCCCGCCTCGACCAGCTCATTCAGAAATCGATAGACCGTGGCCCGGCCGATGCGACCGGCTTTGTCCACGGCCATCAATTGCACAATCAAAGTTTCTGCATCGAAGTGCTCATGTCGCTCAAAGACCCGCGTTAAAAGCTGACGCTTCTGCTGGGTCATTCGCTTGCCGCGGCTTTGCAGGTACTCGTCAAATCGCTCTTCTGGCGACTGCGATACCGGCACGGTTCCCAGTGTTGGCTCAGACATGTCTTACCTGACTCGGCTCATTCTGACGGATCCGCCGGCGCGCTGTTGCGGCTACCGAAACTTCGTGTCGAGGATCGATCAGTCAATTCAGACCGCGGGTGGTATCTTGGAGTACGGCTAGGCGATTTCGTCCAGCAGCCGATCCAAGGCCAAGTTCAGCTTATCGGCCGAGTCGTAATTGCCAGACTCGATCTCCGACCGGATTTGCGCCACGCGGTCCGCACGTATCGCCGGAGCATCCAACGCACGACTGGCCAAATCCGCGGTCGGCGAAATATCGAGCTGGTCGACTTGCGCTAACGAACTGGTCGCGGGAGCGGCCGGGGCCGCCACGCGGTGCGGACCGCTGATGGATTGCGGTGCATGCACAAAATTGACGCCTTGAATCTTCATCGTTCTCTCCCCCAACGGCGCAAACAAACCGTAGGTGGGCTGCCTGTGTATACAGAATAGCCCGGCCTCAATTTGCCTGCTAGAGTCCCCAAGATCGGAATAACCCGGGACGAGTGGTCGCTGGTGAGCCGTCGCGAAATCTCGATTGCCCGAACGGGCCTAAAAAGTCGATTCGATAACTTGCTCAATGCGGACCGTCCCACAACTATAAGTCACTATTGGCGTCGCAATCCGTGTCGTGGAACGCTATCCGTGGCGAGAATCGACCTGCGATCGCATCCCACTTATCGTCTGACAAACGCCCGGAGTTCGATGCATTCCTGCGCGGAACCCCTTGTATCGAATGGTGAATCTGTGCGACGAGTGTTGCACGTTTCCGCCGTCGTGTTTACTGAAAGCAACATCTGCGCCAAGCATCATTACCCAGAAAAAAATCTTGCGTGGCGGAATCGGTACGCCGTCGGGCGCGGGAGTGTATTCCCTGGGCGAACCGAACTGACCTGAAAAATCCGCTTCCCTGCAGTGTTGTAGGACGGGAACCTTGCCCGTCGGCATTTTCAGACGGTCAAGGTGCCCGTCCTACGATTCAAAGTCCCTACATGGGAAAGGTTATTTCAGTGACGAGCGGCCGCAGTATAGGAATGGTTGGCCAAACGAACAAGTTCAGCCTGTCGCGCCAGCACCGCCCGCAACCCGTTCCTGTTCGCCCTGCTTGCGATAGGCGTCCGCGATCAGCGTATCGATGAATAACTGCAAGCAATGGTAAGCCACCATGGGCAAGATCGAGACCTTCAACGTAATCGCCATCAATAGCCCAACCATCAGAGTCTTCTGGCTCCCCGAAAACCCGACAGCGATCTGGTCTGCGCGGGAGAATCGGCACCATTTCGCCACTGTGACGCCGGTCCAGAACATCGAGACGTGAAGGACAACCACCACCGCCAACATGACGACAAAGTCAGAGGTTGCGATCGCGTTCGACCCCTCGTTTAGCTTCAATCCCGTCTTAATCGCACCCAGAAACACCATCGCCAGAATACCGCATTGAGCTAGCACCCCGAACTCTGTCTTGCGCCGCGTGCAGACTTCCGCCATCCGCGGATGCAATCGCAGCAACTGGGCCAAGGCAATCGGCACCACGACGAGCACCCCCAATTGCATTGTCATTTTTGCAAAACCGAGGTCAGAATTTTCAACCCACGCAGTCTTGCCAGTCAGTACAACCAGCCACATCGGAGTCATGAAGAAGCACGTGGCATTGGTGAGAATCGTGACCAACGTCGAAACAGCGTCGTTCCCGCCAGCACGGCGGGTCCAGACCGAAGCCGACACCAAGGTGCAGGGGGTCGACGCTGCCACAAGCAATCCCGGGCCAAGATCGCCGCGTAGTAGCCCGGACAGGCACCATGCAAATACTGGTAAAAGTCCGAAAGTAATCGCGATCGCTAGCAGTGACGGTCCCGGCTTGCGCAGCGACTGCCACATAGCCCGCGCTTCGAGTGGCAGCGACATGCAAAACATCACCGCCGCCACAATGCTATCGCGAAGCCAATTCTGCGCGGCGACCGGTTCCAGCGGCTCAGCCATGCGGATTCCGATTACCAGTACGGCAACCAGCGCGATCAAAAACAATCGCTGCACCAGAAACGACTTCATTGTTTTTGCCGCTCACAAGAAAAGGTCGCATTCTGGTTGTCGTTTCCCCATGATGCAATCGCACTATCGTCGTGGAAAAGGCCTGAGTAAGATTCGGAGGTGGGTTCAACTGCGGTAAATCGTTTAACCGCAAGCCGTAGGCGAGCGCGTTCGGGCGCAGGTGATCTCTGATCCACGCGCTCGCCTACGGCTTGCGGTTAAACGATTCGATTTCGCATCGAAAAAGACTCCCGACCCCCTTCTCTCTCAGACGACTCGATCACGATGCTGCGTTATTGGACCGCCGGCGAATCGCACGGCAAAACACTTCTGGCTCTCGTCGACGGGTTTCCGGCGGGAGTGCCGATCGAGACCGACGGCATCGACCGGGAGTTGCTCCGTCGCCAAGGTGGATACGGTCGCGGCGGCCGGCAGCGGATCGAAACCGATCGCGTCGAAGTGCTGACGGGCATCTGGAAGGGGAATTCGCTCGGCAGTCCGATCGCGTTGCAAGTCGTCAACAAGGATTACAAACTTGAACGCCTTGACGACATCCAGCGTCCGCGGCCGGGACACGGTGACCTTACCGGCGCGATGAAATACTTGTCGTCGGTGCGCGGCATCTTGGAACGAGCCAGCGCCCGAGAGACGGCCGTGCGAGTTGCAGCCGGCGCGTTGGCAAAGTTACTGCTTCGAGAATTCGGCATCACCGTTATCGGTTACGTCGTC
>CAZFLF010000477.1:0-5750 GCA_964519825.1 uncultured Pirellulaceae bacterium
CGATGGCCATCCGCGCTTCAGCCAGCCGCAGCAGGGCTTCGCCGTCGCGCGTGTCCGACGCCACGCTCCACAAGTTTCCGATCATCCGCCGCAAAATCTGTCGCGACGTTTGCGATGCCAGGTTTTCCTCCTGGAGCGGAGCGCCGGTTAATTCGAGCACAATCTTCGCGGCGTCTTCGCGGGTCAGAGTCTTTCCCTTGTCGAAGACATCCATCAGCCGCGGCTCTCCTTGCGCTGGCATCCACCGCACGATGAAATGGGAAGGAAGTCCCACTCCTTCGATCTTCAATCCAATTCTTCGTCCGATCTCCAGATAGAGCACCGACAGAGTAATCGGCAGTCCCGCTCGGTCGTCGATGACGCGATTCAAGAGGCTGTTGGCGCGTTGATAGTAGTCAAAACGGCTGCCGTGATAACCATTCTGCTGGAACAGATAGTCGTTCAAAGCCGCCAGTTTGGCCCCTTCGTCGGCCTCTTTGGGCATTGATGCCTGGATATCCGCGGCCATGCGATCGACCTGGCCAATATAGCCATCGACGTCGATGTCTTCATCATCGAGTTTGGCAATCAGCAGCGCGGCACGGAGCAGGTCGAACCCGTCGTCGCGATTGTCAATTAGTTTGCCGAGTTCGCCGGCGACGTGGGCCGCATGCACGTCGCGCGCGATTTGACGGAGTTCTACGGCCCGAGCTTCCAACTCAGCGGCGCGGCGACGCAGCGCCGGAACGCTGGCACCATTCAGCGCGGCGAGTACTGTGAGCTTTTCGGGCGTCAACTTGGCGTGGTCCGGCAATCGATCCACGGCCTCCCGAACCGTCCGCAATTCCTCCTCGGCAAATTGCTGAAACGAAACGGTGGCCCCGACCTGAAACTGTTTGAACTCCGCCTCCGTCTGCCGGAACTTTGCCAGACCGACTTGGCCGGAGCTGAAAGTATGATCTGTTGACTCCATCACCAGTTCCCCATTGATGAAGCACGATAACTTGTCCTTCTCAATTCGCACCTTGAGATGATTCCATTCGCCCGAGTGGTAGTCGGCGGATGGCCGCTCCTGCAAGACCATCCACGACTGAACGTCCGGACCCTGGAAGCACGACAGTCGCAGGTTGCCGTTGCTGGGGTAGAACCCGTAATGCTTGTCGCTTCCATCGGCATGGAAAACCAGTCCGGCTGCTCCCGATTCGTCGTCGAGCTTGACCTGCACACCGAGTTCAAATGGCAATTCGGGTACGGAAAGTTGCGCCAGGCAGAGCGAACGTCCGCCAAAACCCGAGCCTGTGCCAGTGACTTGGATTCTTCCCGCCCGCTGTCGCCACGTTGCGCCGAACAGCGGTTGCCACCGTTTTGGATCAATTCCGCCAATCGTGGTCCAGCGATTGATCGCAATCGGATTCGGCTTGTCGAGCAGCGGCTTGAGTGAATCGATTTCGACGGCGAAACCAAGGTTGTTTTCGACAGTCGATTTCATGTTCACTAAACCCACCACGCGGCCTTGCATGTCGAGCACGGGTCCGCCGCTATTGCCTGGCTCGATCGGCATCGCGAGTTGCAGCATCTCCTGTCCATTGACTTCCCGCTTGGCCGAAACAACACCAGCCACCACACTGTGCTTGAATCCGAGGGGGTTCCCCAACACCACGACCGCCGCACCCTGGGGGAGAGCCGCCGAATTGCCGAGGGGAAGCGCGGTCAGTGGCTTTTCCGGCGCCGCGAATTCCAACACCGCAAGGTCGAGCGCATGATCCGACGCTCGCACCGCCTTGACTTCAAGCTTGGTTCCGTCGACCAGTTCAACCGTGAAAGGAAAGCCTTCTCCGATCACGTGGAGATTTGTCGCGATCAAGTTCGAGGCGATGATGAACCCGGTGCCCAGCCCGCGCTGTCCCCCTTCTCGTCCCGCGACGGTGATCGTCACCAGCGACGGACGACTCCGCTCGGTGAGTTGTTGCACCGTAAGAGTTTGTGGCGGCTCGGCTGCCGTCAGTGCTTGCGCGGCCTCTTGCGCGGTGGTCGGGGAGGGGGCGGGAGGTTCCTCACCACACGCTGGGGAACTGAACGCGAGATAGCCTACCCAGCAGGCGAATAGGAATCCGTAGTTCAAAAGGCCCTTCCATGTGCTTGGGGCACGCGTCTCGGAGAGAGGCCGCGACGATAGTGAGTTTGGGCCACGCGTCTCGGAGAGACGCGGCCACGATGTCCACTTCGCACCAGCATGCATATCCGGCGTTCCTTGTGTAGTTGGTATAACACGTCCTGCTCACAGACTCGGAATTTTCCGCCTCGTTGCCGGCTGGCTCATTCTAGCCCGACGACGCATACGAGACCATTTGATAGCGATATCATTCAGGTTTTCTACAACACGATTCGGAGTTGCTGGCATGTCCGTCGTTAAAGTTGCAATCGTGGGGATGGGAACCGTCGGCTGCGGCGTGGCCAAGCTGCTGCTGGAACACGGGGACCGTCTGGCGCGACATGCCGGCCGGCGACTGGTGCTCGAAAAAGCGATTGTTCGCAATCAGGGCAAGCCCCGCGGCGTGTCGCTGCCTGCCGGAGTCCTCTCGGTCGATCTGGCAGACGTCACCGACAATCCCGACATCAAAGTTGTCGCTCACCTGGTCGGCGGCATCGAACCGGCGCGATCGATCATGCTGCGGCTGCTGGACAGCGGCAAGGATGTCGTGACCGCCAATAAGGCCCTGCTTGCCGAACACGGTCAGGAAGTCTTCGACCGGGCTCGGGAGCTGGGGCGTTCGATCGCGTTCGACGCGGCGGTCGCGGGAGGTATCCCGATCATCACGAATATCGGCCAGTGCCTGTCCGCCAATCAGATCACTTCACTGCGCGGAATCTTGAACGGCACGACCAACTTTATTATCTCCCGCATGGAAGAGCAGGGTTCCTCATACGGCGAGGCGGTCCGGGAGGCACAGCGACTCGGTTTCGCCGAAGCCGATCCGACGCTCGACGTCGATGGGAGCGACGCCGCGCAAAAACTGGCGATCCTCGCTCATCTCGCGTTCGGCGCCCGCGTTCACTGGACCGAGATCCCGCGCGTCGGCATCAATACGCTGGATTCGGCCGATTTGCATTACGCGCACGAGTTGGGTTATCGCATCAAGCTGTTGGCCAGCGCTCAACTGACGGACGACGGATTGGAACTGGGTGTGCAGCCGACTTTGGTCCGGATCGGGCGACCCTTGGCCGAAGTGCGCGAGGCGTACAATGCCATCAATATTGTGGGTGATGCGGTCGGGCGAGTCTTTTTCCAGGGGTTGGGTGCGGGACAGATGCCCACCGCTTCGGCGGTCGTCGCGGACATGATCGACACGGCCGTGGGTCGCGCTCAGATTACTTTCCGTACGCTGGAACTATGGTCGAGCGCGGCGCCGCGAGTTGTGCTGGCGGACCACACCAAGGTTCCAGGTCGAAACTATTTCCGCTTCACGATCGTCGACCGACCGGGCGTACTGGCGGAAATCGCCGGTGTGCTTGGCGGAAATCAGATCTCCATCGCTTCGGTCATCCAGCACGAACCGCAATCGAGCGAAGGGGATCAGGTTGTGCCGCTGGTGATCATGACGCATACCGCCACGGACGGCGCGGTGCAGAAAGCACTGGCGGACATCAATCGGTTTCCGGCGATCCGACAGAAAAGCGTGCGGATGCGCGTGCTGGATTGAGTGGTCGCGTCTCTCCGAGACGCAGACCCAAGGAGTACGAGATGGCTGCCACTCAGGGGCCGCGCGTCTCGGAGAGGCGCGGTCACGGTTCAGAAACGCATCGTCACGCCGCATTGAAAGGCGTGCATCCAGAATTCGGAGTCGCGGATGCGAAAGCGGTCGGTCGGTACACCCAGTCCCACGTCGACCATCCGGCCGGGCTGGGCCACACTCGTGAAATACAGGAATGTATACCCGCATGACACGTCGATGGAGCGAGTGACCTGGTAGGCAACTTTCAAGTTTAATTCCGGCGACGCGCAGAACTTGTCTTCAGTCACCGTGCCGAGATTCACCCCTTGGGCGAGCAGGCCAAATTGCTCGACAACGACCGCTTGCCCTGGAACAGCCGCCGTGGTGGTGCCGGCGACCGTCACCGTTTCCCGCATGTTGCCGAGACCGATCTTACCCAGCACTTCCCACTGCCAGTTGAATCGCTGAAATTTCATCGCGGCACCGACTGAAGCCGCGTGGTATTGATTGCGAGTCGCAAACTGGTCCGTGATTGCAAACGTCGTTCCGTCTTGGATCAGGTTGCCGGGGTCCACGTCCGTGGAAACGTCGCTGATCTGCAGCGTCTCGTTCAGACGCGCGAATTGATAACCGACGAGAAAATCCAGGTTGCCGCATTCCCAGCGACACAACCCCCGGCGCAACAAGGCGTCTCCTCCTAAGAGTTCAGACTCGGTGGCAATGTCGATGCTGCCAGGTGAGACCGCTCCCGGGAAGGCCAGGAGTCGAGTAGCTTGCGCGTTGCCAGCCACATCAAAAAACGGCCGAGCCAGAATTGGGTCGCCAGTCGATTGCGCTGAAAAGGTCGTGATCTCATCTGCCAGCATGAAGTAGCGTCCTTCGACGCCCCAACAATGGCAGTCATCGAGCCATGTTCCCAGTGACACGCGACCGCCCGGCCGAGCTTCTTCGCCAACCGGTTGGGAGGGGTAAACGATCGTTGCGCCTGGCAACACACCGGCTTCGAGCTGGTTCGTGCCATTCGGTGAAGTGGTCGCCAGCGCCGGAAATCGAATGCCGTGCCGCCAGCCGAGCAGAAAATCGGCATCGGCCCACATGTCTCGCTTCGGTAAACAACACATTTGGCAGCCGTGCGAACAGCCACCTTGGCACCCCCCGTCAAAGTCTTCAAACACTTCGTCCGTTGACAGCGATTCGGTGATCGCCGATTTCGGTCTGACCGTTGTGTCCGGAGCAATTGCGACGGTCCGGCAAACCGGGCGATCACAGAGGGTCGTGCGAAGCTCGGCGGCGTCGATGCTGGCAGGCTGTGTCAACAGTACGACCACTATCCAGGCCACAATCGGAACAGATCGGTACAACAAAGTCATGATCGTTTCCCCAGTCCGTGCGCAATTCACACACATCAAGCGTGGAGAGTATTTCGGCTAGAGTGGTCGTGCCGGTTAAGAAAAGTTGGCAACTCGCAACGACTTTGCGGATTAGCCGGACCTTGCGGCCGGAGTTGCTAGCTTACTTCTATGAGATTCCGACCGATCCGACTGATCCGACTGATCCGACTGATCCGACCGATTCTCCCCGGTCATTTTGTTCGGCCCATAAATGCCGCGGGCCAACCACCCGCTGTCGCAATCGCCGATTCAATCTCGACCATGATCCGCAGGGTGTCGGAAACCGCCGTAAGAATGCGTGGATAGCACGTCATTTCGCTCGACGAGAGCACGCGCCCAGCTCGCTCGCGCAGCCATTTCCTGCAAACCTGGTAACCCCCTACGTGAAAGTCCCACGTAGCCGGTGGGACATCTTCAAGACACCAGTCTTCCGTAATCCACAGTTTCTCTTGGGAATGACGCGGCCAGTCGCGCGCCGGCAGGCGAATCGACTTGAGATTGTTCTGCGTTTCCTCGCCAAGGGCCCCCTGCTTCGCGGACTGATCTCGCAGCAAGTGTGCGTTGACCAACTGACGGCCGCATTCGACCAGCCGCTGAAACAGCCCCTGATCCCGTGGGACAAAAACGCGGGGAAAGCCCAGACACAATTCCGATTGATACCGCTCCC
>CAZFLF010000478.1:0-5724 GCA_964519825.1 uncultured Pirellulaceae bacterium
GATCCAGATGCCGCCGCCATCCGGCATCACGTCGACTGCGTTGAGGAGCAAGTTGATCAAGGCCCGCCGCAACAAGTCCCGGTCCGCCCACATGGTCGTCGAAGGCACATCGACTCGGACCGTGATGTGATGCGCGGAGAACTGCGGAGCCAGAGCGTCGCGCAATTCGTCGATGAGTTCGCACAGCCCGAACCTCCGCCAGTTTGGTTCGCGATCCGAAGCGAAACTGAGCATATCGCTGACGGTCGTTTGGACTTCCGTGCAGCCGGCTTCCAGTTTGTCGATGATTCGCAGGCCGTCCGAGTCCTCGGACAATCGCCGCCGTAGCCAACTGAGATAAAGCGTGACCGGGCTGAGTCCGTTCCGCACTTCATGGGCGACATGGGAGGCCATCTGTCCCAGATCGGCCAGTCGATTCTTGCGAGCCAGTTCCCGATTCTTGACCGCCAATTCCTCAGTCAATCGTCGCACTTCGGCACACAAGACTTCGTGAGTTTTCTGCAGCCGCTCGGTCGCGTTGTGCCACGCCGCCAGGACCATTTCGAGGTCGCCAGGCGCCACGTTTGACGGCGGGACGGTCGCGGGGAGGACGGTCCGCGGTGCGCACAATTCGCCGTGCTCATCCGAGGGATCAAACACACGCAGAATAGCTTGGTTCGTTTTCATGTCTCGCAACTCGCATCAAATTGTCGACCTGAACTGTCGTGAGCCGCCAGATACGCGCTCGCGACCTGCGCCGAAAAATGCATACCTTGCAGTTGTTCCGCCGCCTGATCGCGCCGCTGGAAAAGTTGTGCCTCACAACTGCGTTCAACCGTCATGATTTCTTGCAGCAGCGCGTCGCAACGGGCAGAGGCGTCTCGCGCCCGCTGCCGATGCGCCGGCGACTGCCACGCTCTTTGTTCCGCGTCTTCCGTGCGGAAGGGATCAAGCTGGCGCTCAATTTGGTCTACCGCGTTGAGTAGTCGCTGCTTGACCGCCAGCAGATTCATGATCCGAGTCATGTCACCTGCTTCGACCAGTTCAACTTGGCGCGCGGCTAGTTGACGAAGTTGCGACAGCAATTCGACCTTGGTGTCGATGAGTTGAGCGAGGACGTCCGTGCCCATGTCTGTCACCGGGTGTTTCAGGAATATCTGTCCTACTGCTTGCCAGTCGTGTCTCCGCCGACCGGTCGTCGGCGGCTTACAAAGCCCCCAACCAGCCGAGGAGATCGGTCCATTCTTGGCGGGAGTAACGTGTCGTTTTCTCAAATACGGCGCTGGTCGGCATGCGCAACAGCGCATGTTGGGCTTGCTGAAACGTGCGCCGCGAGTCGGATTGCCGATTAAGCTTGCGCTGACAGATCGCGATCTGCACGTACGCTTCCAGCGATTCCGGTTCCTGCGAGAAGCGATTCGTGGCGGACGAATAAGCCTGAATTGCGTCCTCGTACTGATCCAGATCGAACAATGCATCGGCCTTGCCGAAATAGCAGTTTCGCAGGATACGATTCTCGACAGGACTCAACTCACCCTTCTCCTGTTTCGAGATCAGATTGGCCCTCAGGTTGTCGAATTCGGTGATCGCGGCCTGCAGCTCTCGCTGCAGATCCCGCCGCAATGCGACACGCGTTGTTTCAATGTTGATACCGGCGAGCTGCTTCTCGGGAAGTTTAGCGGAATTGACGTGAGCGACCGCCAGCATGTATTGCGCTTCGACGGCTTGCTCGGCCCCCGGTTCGCGCTGGACCGCTTCGCTCAACCGGGAGATGCACTCGCGGAACGCGGCGTGGGCCAGTTCCAGCTCTTTCATGCCAGCCTGTTGTTCCGAGGGATTGGAGCTGTTGATGCCTTTCTTCCGGCTTTCGGTTTCGTGCCGGGAACCGTCGGAGAAATGGACTCTGCCGAGCGTGAATAGCGAGTCCCGCCATTCCCGGCTTTGCGGTGTCAGCGATTCGTTTTCCAGATTGGCCGTCAACAAATCCTTGGCCGGTTGGACCCGTCCTAATTCCAGATCGGCCTCTGCGGCGATCAATCGTGCACGGTACACGAAGGGATCCTTGGGAAAGAACTCGATGCATTCATTCACGAATTTCAGTGCCTCTTCCGGCCGGTTCAGCGCGAGCAGGCATTCGCCGAGTCGCGTCAATGCCGGCGGGCGGCCGGTGCGGGTCTGGCTGTCGAGATGTTTGTGATACACCTCTGCGGCGCTGTCGTAGTCCTGTCCGCGCAAGTAGTTCTCCGCGCTGCGCCACAAATCCGCTGGATATTCGCGCGTGGCGAACCGGAGTTTGGCCAGTCGTCCGAAATCGAGGCCCGCTTGCCGGTGCTTTAGGCGGGCTTGTGTACGTAACGCAACCACCTCTTTCGCTTGCGGATCGGCCGCCTGCCGTGATAAGTGTTCTCCCCAGTCCTGATACAGGGTCGCCCGCAACTCGACGGTTCGCGGATCCGGGAAGACGAGGCTAAGCGCCTGCAAAAGATCCGCAGCCAGTTCGTATTGGAGTTCCTGGCGATGCTCGGCTGCAGCCGCTTCCAAGCGTTGCCGCAACTCGTCATCGGTGATCCAGGGTAGCGTGTGACTGGGAGTGTCGGCGATTTCCCGCAACACTCGGCGATACGCGGCCAATGATTCCGTATCGTTTCCGAGCAGGTGCTGCAGTTCGGCCTCTTCGATTCCGGACGCCATTCCCTCCGGAGTCTCGAAGTGCGAGCGGCGGGTGCGGTTGAACAAGGCCTCCGCCGCGATAAAGTCACCCAACCGCCGCAGGCAGCAACCTTGGAGGTATTGGGCCTGCCGCAGGATGACATTGTTCCGCGCGCTGCGCTCCTGGGCAGTGGCCAATAGCTCCCGGGCCTGGGAATAGTTTGCCGCCGCCTGGCCCTTCTGCGCGGAATCTGCATTGACGGTATTGAGTTGGTCTCCGGCGTGAATCAATAAGCGGCCTTGGAGCACCAAAGTTTCGGCGAAGCCCGTCGAGTCGGGCTTGAATTGCGCGACCTGTTGACGGCAGTCATCGAAGCGGCCGAGCTCAAACGTGATGCGGGCTTGTGTGAGCAAAGCCGCTTCACGATCGCTACGGGTAAGCGACTTATCGGCCAGATATCGCTGGTTGAATTCCGCTGCCTTGTCCAAGTTTCGGGACTTATCTCGCAAATACGCGTCCGCCAAGAGTTGACAAATTTCAGTGGTTTTGTCCGCCTGTTTGGCCAGCGCAGCGGTCAGATGCGGAAGCGATTCCGCCAATCGCCCGCAACCATGCAGCGACTTGCCCAGCAGGAACAAGCCCTGACCTTCGCGGCCGCGCGGGAAGCCCAATCGTCTGGATTCGTCGAGATACCGCGCCGCCATAAGAAAGTATGCATAGCGTTCCCGATCGTGCCATTCGTCGATCGCATGTTGATGCATCGCGACGCCGAGCACAAACGCCGGCACCCCTTGATCCGTCTGGGGAATATCCGTTCTCAGTCGCAGATCGGCCGCCACATTGCGCGCTTGGTCCAGCTTTCTTGCATCCAGTGCCTGAAGCGTTTCTACGAGCATCGCGGCAGTCGGTTTTCGCAGATCGCTGGGCGGCGTGAGATACTTTAGACCGACTCCCAGTCCCACGATGGACGCCGCCAATACTGTCAAAATCGACAAACTGCGGAACGGATGGAGTTTAATCCGCAACCAGATTTCATGGGCCAATGCGCCCGGCACGCTGGCCGCGACTGCGGAAACTGGCTGCGAATTTTCAGGCGAATGGGACTTGGCCATGCACCGACCTGTGACTTCGTTGGCGAACGCCAGATTGCGCGAACGGCAGAAAATGCCGCTACGCGGGAAGAATAGCGGCAGGTTTGTACTCGAAAGCCGAAAAACGTGTCAACGCTCGTTCGAGAATAGTCCACGCCATCGGCGAATCGCCAACCGCTGCTAGGTCTGCTGTCACGACCCGCGAACCGTCACTTTCTGCTTCGCCGCAACGATCGCAAGCCACCGTTTGTCGGGCATTTACAATCCCGCCGAAAGTTAGCTACACTCCTACGTTCGTTTCGCCGCTCAGACCCGGTGTGGGGTTGGGCTGCGCCGTTGCGTGAATCATTCCGGTTGTCCGCAGTCATGTTTGAATCGCTCCAAGACGGTCTTCGCTCTGCGCTTAAATCCTTGCGCGGCAAGGGAAAGCTGTCGGAAGCGAATATGCGCGATGGGCTAGGATTGGTCCAACAGTCGATGCTGGAAGCAGATGTGAGCTACGAAGTCGTTCAAGACTTCATGGCCAGCGTCACGGAGCAGGCGCTCGGACGACGCGTGCTCCTGTCGCTCGATCCCAGCCAGGAACTGGTGGGAATTGTTCGCGACGAGTTGATCAACATCCTCGGTCCGGTCGATCCCTCGCTCCATTTGCGCGGTGAGACGACGGTCCTGATGATGTGTGGGTTGCAAGGATCAGGCAAGACGACGACTTGCGGCAAGCTGGCGAGGTTGTTGTTGAACAATCAAGTTACGCCGCTCCTTGTCGCCGCCGACTTGCAGCGTCCCGCGGCAATTGACCAGTTGTGCGTGATTGGCGAGCAGCTCGGAGTGCCGGTCTTCGCTGACAAATCCGCGACCGATCCGGTGAAGCTCTGCCAGGACGCAGTGCTGAAAGCCAAACACGACCAGCTCAAGGTCGTCATCATCGACACGGCCGGGCGATTGGCAATCGACCAGCAGTTGATGGACCAGCTCAAGCAAATCGATCAACGAGTCGAACCCGACCAGATTTACTTTGTCGTGGACGGCATGACCGGCCAGGACGCCGTGATCAGTGCTCGCGCGTTCAATGAAGCGTTGGAACTTGACGGCGTCATCATGACGAAGCTGGACGGAGACACGCGCGGCGGTGCGCTGTTGTCCATCAAACACGTCACCGGCGTGCCGATCAAATTCATCGGTACCGGCGAGCAACTCGACGCCCTGGAACAGTTCCGCCCCGATGGCATGGCGAGCCGGATTCTCGGCTTGGGTGACATCCTGGCACTCGTCGATACCGCCCGGCAGGTTGTCACGGAAGAACAGCAGCGCGAGCTGGAAGAAAAGATTCGCTCGGGTGAATTCACGCTGGACGATTTCAAAACGCAGCTTGCTTCCCTCATGCAACCCGGGATCATGAAGCGAATGATCGGATTGATGCCGGGCATGGGCGAGTTGACGCGCATGATGGGGGATTCCGACGCCGAAGGAGACGCCCGGAGGTGGGTCGGGATCATCAATTCGATGACTCCCACGGAACGCCGTACCCCGCGACTCATCGATCCCAGCCGGCGCAATCGGATCGCGCAAGGCTCCGGCACGCAGACTCAGGAAGTGACGGGGCTCGTCAAGCAGTTCGAGTTCATGGCGCCCATGATGAAAGCGATGGCCGGGAAGGGGATGTCCGGGCGGATGCAAGCGATCCAGGAATTGCAAAAGAGCGGAATGCTCGACCCGTCCAATGCCGGGCACATGGCTCGAATGAAAAAAGGGACCGGCAAAAGGCTGTCGACGGACGAAAGAGCCAAACTGCGAAAACAGCGAGAAAAGGACCTGCGCCGCCGCAAGCGTGGCCAAAAAGGATAAGATGAGGGCGTTCAAAACGGAACGGTCTTCCGTCGCACAGCCGGAAAGTACCTCCGAATCGGACGCCAAGAGAAACACCAAATCCAACCAGATTTAATTGTTCTTAGAGGAGAAACCTGTGGCAGTTCGTATTCGTATGAAAAAGATGGGTCGCATCAA
>CAZFLF010000479.1:0-5718 GCA_964519825.1 uncultured Pirellulaceae bacterium
AAACGGTGCGGCCTTTGCCGACCCAGCGAGGGTTCGCGGTGCCTAACACGGGCACGTCGTTGTTGAGCGTCAATGAACCCGGGCTGACATCGCCGCTCGGCAGCAGTATGTTCGCGACACGGGTCGGTGCATCACCCGGCTCGGCTTGAATCTTCGATTGCAGTTCTCGCCCGAAGCCGTCGGAATACGCGAAGCTGACCTGAATCTGCAAGCCTTGCGGCGGGACCGGATCGCTGACATGGGTTTCGCGGACCAGCGTGGCGGCGAAGGGGGGTTCGCCGCAGCGGCGGAAGCGATCAAGGTCGTACACAAAGCGGCTGGTGGCGCTCTTGAGCAGCGATGCCTTGAGGTCTGCGGGACGCGCGACAAAGCCTTGTAGTTGGGCCAAGGCGGGGTCGGCATCGAAGTCGCCGAAATCGTCCAGGGTATCGCCGAGCGTCTCGCTAACCTTGCCGCGCACCGCCGTGGCGACCGCCAGACCGAACGCGTCGAAGGCGACGAAAGAGCGATTGCCGTTGGAATCGGTGAGCTGCTTGGCTTGCAAGACACGATAGTCGTGCAGTGCTTCGACGGTGTTGCCAAGTGCGTCGCGGGTCTTGGCAGGAAAGAGGTCGTTCGCGTAATCCACAAAGCTGCTGTGCGCAAACGGATTGCGGAACCGACGGAGTAGGAAGAAGTGGCCAGTGGCTTCCACCAGCTCGTCTGCGGCCGTGGCAGTCTCGGTCGGATGGAAGAACACGCGCCCGGAAGGAATCCACCAGCGGCCATCGCCATCGAGATCCACATAGCCGCCGCGGTCGGACGCAAGGCTGTTGTCCGCCAGAAGAAGCGCGACTGGATTGGGGAGCAGATTTTCCGTCGCTTGGCCAGCGTGCGGCCGCTGGTAAACGGTGCCCAATAGCCCCGCCGTAAAGGCCAGCTTGTAGCTCTCTCCAGACAACGCCAGCGCCTGTAAAGTCCGCAAGGGAAGCAATTGGCTGAGATTGTTGCTGCGGTAGCGGGTTCGCAGGTCTTCGATGGGGCGCCGGTAGACACCAGCACCCATTGCGCGGGATGCATTGACATCTTCGTATGGAAGATCGTGTGCGCCATCGCTCGCCTGGGCGACGAGGGCCACCATTTCATCGAACCGGAACAGGTTGGTGATGTCGGGTTGTTGTGAGGTCGGACGCAGCTTGATTAGCTCGTAAGTCTGTGCCTCGGCCGGTAGCGGTGTGCGATAGGCATCGATGCTAAGGACTACGTTGGTAAAGCTGGCTTCCGTGAGCGTTACGAACAGCTGCTTCTGCTTTTTGCGGTCGGCATCGGTCAGCACAGGATCGGTATCGTCGAAGCGGCGACCATAGGCAATCGCCACGGACTGGCGCACGTTGCCGTAGTCATCCACGTCCAGGGTCATCGTGTGCGTGACACGCGGATCAGCGAGCCATTTGGTGCTTGGATTCTGAGCAGCGGTTGCGGCATCGACGATCTGCCCGTTTAGGGTGGGAAACAGCTTGCGCTCATAATGGAAGTCGATGGTCTCTCGCGCGTGAGTGAAGAAAATGGAATGGCAGTTTGCCCCGCGCGGCTGTGCGGGCTGGATGGTGTAGTTGCGCTCGGAGACGGAATACGGCCGGTCGGACGCGTCCTTGTCGTCGAGCGCATAGATTTCCTGCCGCAAAATCGCCCCCTTGAGCGACCGGATGGCTTCGCGGGATGCATCGAACGCAAGGTCGGATGGAAGCACGGAGTCGTCGAGCAGCATCGCCTCGCGCTGAGTCAGGCTCAGTTCGCTGCCGGGCTGGCCGGGGTCGCCTTCTTGGTAATACTCGTGTTCCAGGTGGCGCGAGATGCGAGCGCCGGCAACGTAGGCGCCAGTATGAAACCAGGTCTTCGTGAGCGTGGGGGGCACATGGAAGGCGGCATCGAGGTTGGTGGCTGGCGTGGCCGTAGCCGATTGAGTTAGTACGCCAAACTCCTCGGTATCCCACTGGTCGACTCGCCCGAAGCCGCGAAACTCACGCTCAATGCCGTCGAAACAACCATGGTGATATGCCGAGCGCGTGACAAACCGGTTGCCGCTGATGAGATCGCGGGACTCGACCCGGGTGACCACATGGACTGGGAATGGCAGGCGCGTGACCCAAGGCGTCCCGGCAGCCTTGTCGGCCAGGTAGAACTGCGTGGAGGATGCGTATTCGACGCGGGTTTCGGCGCCGAGGTTGTTGCGCACCGTTGTGAGCAGATGCGGCTTGACGCCCCCCATGAGGTCCAGATAGCGCACAGATCGACGGGTATCACCCGGCAAGGGAGACGACCAGAGCAGACAGGCGGTTCCCCGTCCGAGAAAATCGACTACGGAGACCGATGTCAAATTATCGGTGCGCGGTACCCGGCTCAGCAGCCGTGCTTTGGACAGGCTATTGCCATGTTGATTGAGATAGATGCGAACACGGTCACGACCCAGATAAACGATATCGGCGGGCCCGGAGCCGTCCGTATCCGTTAAATGAACACGGCGCTGGTCGAAGGAGGCAACGTCGTCGAACCACGGCACGTTGTCCATCGTGACCTTCGCGCCGAATCGCCCATAGCCGAGGTTGGGCCAATAGCAGACCTCGCTCACCCGTATCCGCACTAAATCGGACAGACCATCCCCGGACATATCGGCAAGGTAGATGGACTGCGTTCCATCACCGAATAATAGACGCGGTCCGTCATCCTCGTCGAATGCGAGAGACACGTGGTGCGCTGGCCCAAAACCCTCTTCTGCGTAGGACTCGTGCCAAGTGGAGTACACCTGATCATCGGTGACGAGGATGTCAGCGTGGCCGTCGCCCGTTAGATCGACAAAGCGCAGGTTGGGGTCCTGCCAATTGATGTTCGGCAGACCGGTGAAGGTGCGAAATCGATCCCAGCCGGCATCGTCGGTGCGAGTGGAGAATCCCGGAGTCGGTGCCTCAAAGTCGACCAGATCAAGATTGCCATCTCCCGCGAGGTCGAGGAGCTGCTGACGCCCGCGGTTTAACGTAGCCAGCGAGGGACGGGGCGACACGCATTCAACTTGTCCGAAATGCCCTTCGCCAAGGTTGGGTTTATAAAACCATGCATCGGCCTGTTCGCTGAACACACCAGAGATGCCCTCCCCATCAAGATCGACCCAGCGATAACTGCTCCCGTCGATGCCGGCCGGAAGGTTCTGCAGGCTTAGCTCATCGACTTCCCGCAGAGGGAGCTGGTCGTAGGTCAAGTCGTCGAGCGGGCTGACCGAATATCCGAATTCAAGAGGTGGCAATGAACGCTTGAAGTAGCGAAGAGCGGGCTGAACCATCCGTTTGAAGCCAGACTGTAGCGCCTGAGTAATGAAGGAGCCGTTGGGCTTTTCCTGATAGGAGAACTCGGTCGAACGGGTCAGGTAATTGTCGATACCCAACTCATCGGGAAAGTGATGGAACATCAGCACTCGCCGGCACAGGCGGTAGCTGCGCACCTCGAAGCAGGACCGGTAGGTAGAGAAAGGATCGAGGCGCGCCGGCCACGTGCCGCCGATGGGTGGCTTTAGCGTAGCCGTCGCGAACGTCCGGCCATCCGCATCCGCTGCCATTTCCTGATAATGCCCCTCGCCGTAATCGAACACCACCTCGAACATCCAGCCCGCGCTGTTGAAGTCGGGCGCGGGGACCTGGGGTTGACGGAAGCTCGGCTGGGTCGAGTCGATGAGCAACGGCTGTCTGTTTCCATAACGGATGTATTTCAGATAGCGGTTTGCGGAACGGACGCGATTTCGTTCGTTGACTTGGGTGAGATCGACGTTGTCATCGTTCTCGGCGACATATTCATAGACGATCGCGTTGCCCTTGTCGTCGTAGCTCTGGCAGATCAACCAGCTGAAGACATGATTTGGGTTGGCTGGGTCGACGATGCGCGATTCGGACGTGCTGCCATAGACGGTGAGGATGTTGTCCTTTGAGATTGAGCGCCAGTGGGTATCGCCGTCGGCGATGCGCGTCCAGCGTTCGATACGGGCGAACAGTCCTTCGATGCGGGGCCGGTAGCGTTTGACCAAATAGCCGTTGCGCGATTCTTCGTCGTAGATCAGATTTCCATTTGGATCGTGAGCCCAGCTGCCGTCAGGGTTCTTTTTGTAGACCGGCACCAGGTCCTCAGCCCCGGAGAGGATATAGACATCGGACTCGTCGGCGTCCCGATATTGCGGCAGCCCTTTGTCCGTCTTCCGAGTGATCGTAGGAAGCGAAAGACTCCATCCGAAGCCGAATGGGCCGTTGCCGGAGCCTGAATCATAGGAGAGTGAAAGCTGCGGACCGAATCCGGAACGCCCAGGGCTCGTCGCGATCGGCACGGACATGGAGCCCGTGCCCGTGACGGGATTTGCGGCGAACTTCTCGCCCATGCCGCCAATGGCGCCGCCTCCCTTGGGCAGCGAGATAGAAGGCGCAGCCAGCTTCTGCTCGTCGTCAGGTCGACGCGTTGCTTTCTCCGGTGATGCTATGTCTGGCCACCTTACTGCTCCCGGCTTGTCCGTGCATGGATGCCGCGGGCTTCCGTCCGCCGAAAGAATTCGTGGAAGTCCGTGACTTGGGGCGAACTAGGATATCATCGCTGTCTTAGACGATGATCGCGTAGCAAGCGCGTCGTTCTCGCACGCGACCTCGGCATAGTCAATACGACGAGCTGCTTTTTCAACACCAACACGCAAGAAGGCGAATCCTGAACTGCCTTCACCACGCGGTAGGACCTTGGCACCTCGCTCAAATCCCGCCACATCGCCGTCGTCGTCATTGAAGCGTGTGGGATACAGCGGCTGGATTGCAGGACTGTGCCACGAACCTGGGCTCAAAAGGAGTCATGGGGCCGCTGCTGCGGGAATTTTTGCCGCGGCGGACTTTGCTGCAGCGGCGGGTGTCGGTTGCACGACGGGGCGTCGGCGTTCCGGCGTCGCTGGCGTCTGTTCGACCAACTTGTTGATGTCACCCGGTTGCTTCTGCAGAGTGAAAGCATCCGCGAGTTCTGACCACTCACCGAACTTTGGTCTCGACACCCGTGAACTATCTCTTTCCCCGTGAAGCGCGCACGAAGCTCGCATGAAGATTGAACAAAATACTCTTCGAACGAGAACGCCGCCGGCTAACGAGGTTTCGCGATAGGGCCGGCGAATCCCGCATCACTTTAATGACCGCTTCTTCGCTCGCCGCCGGATGGACGACTTTTTAGAAAGCCCAACGGAGGCATCCATTCCTCCGTTGAATGCGGGTGAGTCGATGAATTTCCAACTGTCCCCCTGGTTCCACGGGCCACGCGCGTCGGTCTCGCCGTCTTCTCCTTCGCCGGTCGAGTCGTTCTTCACATGGTGATACATGGTGACCTCGCAAAATGTGTGACGCGTCGTGCAGAATGGGAATATGTAGAGGAAAAGAAAAACGGCGAGACTCTATTAGCCGTCGCCGTTTGCTTGCTACGAGGATCAACGCTTTTTGCTGACAGAAGGTTCGCTCGATGTCGAGATATCCTCAGCTCCAGCGGCTTCGAAAATCTTCTTCGCGCGTGCCGTTTCAGCGGAATCTTCGGAATGGACTGAAATCAAGGCGTGGCCGCCCTTCACCTTGCCTTCATAGCGCTGGGCTTCGTATTCCGGAATACCCATGCCGATGAGAGCGCCGGTTAGACCGCCGACAGCGCCGCCGACCGCCGCACCGCTGAGAGCAGCCATGATTGGAC
>CAZFLF010000480.1:0-5708 GCA_964519825.1 uncultured Pirellulaceae bacterium
GCATCAGCCCCTCGATGATCCCCAGGTGGTCCTTGGCAAAATCGGCGCGGGCAAACCAGACATCGGCGATCAGCTTGTTCGCCGTAGCGGTCGAGACGAGCATTCGATTTCCCTTCACTTTCGACAAGTTGTAGATATCAGGAGCCCACGAGACCGCCGCAGAGATGTTCTTATCGGCATTGAATGCAGCGGCAGCTTCAAAGGCGGTGTTCGTTCCGGCCAGTTTCACTTCCGAAGGCTGTACACCACCCGCCACCAACATGTTCAGCAAGAAATAATGCGACGGGGAGTTTTCCGCCAGGGCGATCGTCTTTCCGCGCAGGTCAGCAACTGTCTTAATGGCCTCGCGTACCACAATGCCGTCGCCACCATTCGACCAATCGACTTGCTGGTAGACGCGCGGCATGATCCGGCTGTCGCGGGGATTGCCAGACTTGTCCACAAATCCGTCGACGAACATCGGCAGCATGTCGAGTGTGGCCCAGCCGATGTGCACGTCGCCGACTGAATAACTATCGCGCATTTCGATGGGATTATCGATCAGCACGAGTTCGACTTTGAAATCCTGGCCGTCGGCCGATTTCCACACTTTACCCGCCTTGAAGCCGTTATTGGCATGAATGATCGGCGCCCAACCAGCCCAGACATTGAGAGCGAACCGCACGGTATTGTTCTGCATCGGCTTGTACGCTGCGGTCCCCTTCACCGCGGGCAAACGTTCCGATGGCCTGAACGTATACTCCTTCACGGTCGTGATGCCGGACGCATCGGCTGCCTCGGCGCCCCCGCCGGCACCCGATGCGCTCGCAGGCTGCCCTTGAGGCGCCAATTGCCCGGAATCAACGGCCAGCGGCGGGGCCGTATCATTCTGGTTTGGCGGAGCCTGATTTTCAGGTGTCCGCGTGCGGTACCAGGCAAATGTCACCAATCCGACGATGACTAGGAACACAGCAAAATAGAATGGGGCCTTGGGTTGTCCGGCCATGATTATTTTCCCTTTAGGTGTAGACTTCTGAGCGACAGGGCGCTAGCCCTCGGTTTTTCGCGTGAAACCGGCGGCTAGCGCCGTGCCGCTCAGCAACAATTTGTCAGAACGGACTCTATCCTCGAAATACCGATCTTGGCCGAGCAATCTGTAGCGAATTCAAAGTCTGCATGACGTTGAACGCGGTCAGTTCACACAGCAGCTTGGTCACTTGTGCATGCTGGGCGTCGTTGAGCGCTGGCTCGACCTCCTTCATCAACGCTACGAGCCGTTTCTCTTGTGCTTGCAATTCCGCGTCGTCGACACGTCCGTCGGCCATGGCCTCCACAAACGTGCCTAATTTCTGAACGTAATTGTCGATCATGGGCGCCTGCATCGAATCATCCAACCAGCTTTGTCGGCGAGTGCTCATACGATTTGCTCCGGAATCATTCGGAATTGGGGGTCGATTATTGGTGGCTATCGTCCTTCGATCAACTGGCGCAACGCGACGAGGCGTTCTTGCATGTGGGCACGAGCATCGGGTTGCGCGATTTTTTCGCGCCACACCGGCGGCAGGAAGTTCCGCTCCGTGCATTCCAAGACGGCCGCCAGTTCCTGCAGTTCCTTCTCCAGTCCTTGCGCGGACGGAATGAACTCATCGAGCGCGGCTTGCAGGTCGCTTTTTTCCACGGTGTCGCGACCGGTGGCCAGCGCCCGGCGCCGCGAACTCAGCAAGATGCTCTCCAAGTCGGCGCCGCTCAACTGCCGGTCGGGCGAGACATCGGGGACGGCGTCACCGGTCAACTGGACCTTATTCTTCTTGGCCATCGCTCGAAACATTTCGGCAATCTCCGCCGAGTCGTGCGGCGGGAACAGCGGAATGTGAACCTCACACCGCCCCTGGCGTTTTAGGTCAATCGGCAGCAGGTCCGGACGGCAAGTGAGCAACATCCAAATGATCCGGCCGCGATAGCGTGTGTCCCCCATTTGACTGGCGATCAACGAAAAGACGCGCCCCGACGTGCCTGAATCACCATCCGATTGGCGGTCGCCAAGCGTTGCATCCGCTTCGTCGATAATCACCACGACCGGTCCCAGCGAACGCAGCACGGTGAGTACTTGCTCCAAGTTGCCTTCCGTTTCACCGACATACTTGGAGCGAAAGTTCCGGAGCTTCAGGCACGGAATGCCAATGGAGCCAGCGTAGCACTCCGCGAAGAATGTCTTACCGGTTCCCACCGCTCCGCAGAACAGATAGCCCATGGGCGCTGTTTCGAGCTTTCCCTGGCTGATCCAGGCGGCGTCTTGTTGCAAGCGGGCTTTGGCCGCGGGTTGGCCGACGAGTAGGTCGAGCGTGTGAGGCGGTTCGACGAATTCGACTAAACCCTGGCACTGCCGTTCAATCATGCTCTTTTTTAGTTTGCGGAACTGAGACAGATCCAAGCCCCGCACTCCGGCCTGCGACAAAAGAACGTTCAGATTCACGAGGCTCAAGCCCGCGGAGTTTTGTGACAGCCCGTCGACCGACATTGTGCCGAGCTTGCTTGCCGCCTGGTCACCGAGTGTCGCGGTGATGAACTCGCGCCGTTCCTCAGTGCTCGGCAACGGAATCTCGAGCGCAGCCACGTGCGGGCTGTTCACCAATCGTTCGCTCAGCTCGGAAAGTTTCTCGGTGATCAGACAGAATGCGAGATTCAACCGCTTGATATAAGGATTTGCCGCCCAGCTCAGAAACCGCACCAGCCGAGCCGCTTGCCCTCGAGCTTGCGTGGCCAAGTCGCCCGCGGGAAGCAAATACTGGCCGTGCTCGAACAGGAATGCGATCCGCTTGCGGTTCGTTACGTTATCTTCCAATAGATTTCGCTGCAGCAGCGCTTCCAAAAGATCTAGTACCTTGTCCGGGTCGCGTGACCAGCTTGTGGGTGCGCCAATGGTCCCCGACACGTATTGCATCATGCTCTGCAGACGCTTGTTGTCGGAGCCCGCCAAGGCGCGCAGACCGCGCCCCAGGTCATAACTCAATATCACATCCCACGCACCGAAAACCTGCGTCGCCAGAAAATCAGACAGATCGACGAACGAAGTGGAACCATCTGCCCGGCAGCGCACGAGATCGTGCACGTTTCCATACAACACAAACGTGTTGATGGTCCCGGAAAAATACAGATCCGCCAACTCCTTGGTCCACGCCGGATACCACTCGGGTAAAGCCGGAGCAGGTTTGGCGATAGCCGCTGCCGAATCGTGATTCATTGTGCTTGAGTCTGTTTGGGCGCGGCGCCGAGTTCCTTGGCTTCGTCTTTGACGCCAACTGTTTCGGGAGTCACCAACCCCAAGTCGACCTCGAATTGCTTCAGCGCTTGGTCGGCCAACACCTTGTCGGCCGCCTGCGAGCGCTGGATATCCACGATGCCTTCGCTGGATAAATCAGCGGCAACTCGCACCTTGGCGCGGTTCAGGCTGATCTTGTCCTGGATTACTTGCTCGATCTGACCGAAGTCCGTGGTGACGTCGAAATTAAAACTCTGAGCGAGCTTAGCGATCTCCGCTTCGGCCTTACTCATCTTCAGTTCGGCGTCGTATTTAGCAATCTTGTCGCGAATCTTCGAGAGGTTCCCCGACGCGTGTTTAATTTTGGCGATGTTGTTATTGTAGGCTTCCTCGTGCAACTTGAGCTGCGACTCATTTTCTATCAGCTCGGTCTTCGCTTTCTGCAATTCCAGCGCAAACTTTGCAGCCGTCTCGCGATCCCCGGCCTGCAAGTAGGCCTTGACCTTGCTCTCCAGGTCTTTGGCGTGGCGTTGGGCGTTCTGGACCTGCCGCGACACACGTTCCACAAGCGCCCGATACTGCTCGACACCCTTGCGGCCGTCTTGAAGCTGGGTCACGGATTGGTCGTATTCATACTGCATTTGTGCGATCGGGTCCGCAGTCCAGAATAAATTGGCGAGCTTGTTGATCTGCGCCCGAAAGGCCCCCCAAAACTTTCCGAGAATCATGTGCGCTATCACCCTTTCTGTTGTGCAAAGCAGCAGCGCTCTGGCTCCTCATTTGGAGCGCGCGACCGCGTCTCGCGATGGCAACTGACGAGTTATTCGTCATGCGAGTGGCGTTCTTAATATCGCCAGCGATGGCTACTGTCAATCAATGGCAAGAGCTAATCCAAGAGCATGTCGATCAATTCGTCGCTCTTGCGGTCGATCACGTGGTCGTCGTCGCTGTCAGCGCGGTCCAGATCGGCAAAGAACCAGTCACGCCCGTGATCGCCTTTGAGTGTGTCCTTAGCGCGGTCATCGAACACCGTGCGATCCGAGCCGGTCCCCTTCAGCTTCACTCCGCTGCCGGCAAGAATGACACCCGTGCCGCTGCGTAGGTTATTGACACGGGTGGTGTAGCTGCCGTTTGACGACCATTCGGCCAGGATTAATTTCAGGGCGCTCACGTTGTTGTCGAATAGTGTGAAGCCGCCAACCAAAAGGTCGTCGTCGCTACCACCCCGCAAGTCGTCCTTGCCGCGTCCGCCGATCAAGATGTCTTGGCCGGAATCTCCGTCGAGATCATCGTCTCCGTCGCCGCCGACCAGCACGTCGTTGCCGGCGCGTCCGAGGAGGTCGTCGTTACCCGGTCCGCCAAGAATAGTGTCGTGTCCCCCTCCTCCTGTAAGGTCATCGTTGCCGGCGCCGCCATCAATCAGCGCATTCACCCGGATATCTACTCCGCCGTCGCTTCCACCATCACTTCCGCCATCACTTCCACCGTTGCCCACCGTGATTCGGTCGCTGCCATCCAGGCCGAAGGCCGCGATGCGGCCGACTTGTGCGGTGGGAAAGTTGCCGGCATGCGTATGGTTGATCTTCGCGCGGATCACCGAGCCGTGATCCTTCGACTGGAACGCGATTTCGTCGTTGCCATTGGTACCGATCGCCAGCAGCACCTTCTGGCCGGGATTCTCAGGGTCGTCCAACAGGGCGATGCTGGGAGATGGCTGGACGATGATCTGGGCCCGGTAATCTTCGACTTCGCCGTCGCTGGCGAGGCCCGTCGGCGAGAGTCCGCCAATACTGCTGAGGCGAAAGCGGGCGAAGCTTGTGCCGGCAATTGCCCCCGCTGGCACAACAAACACCACGTTGTTCGCTCCGGCCGAAACTGGCAAGCTGGCCGCAATCTGTTCACCCGCGTCCCGCCAGTCCCCGTCGCGATTAAAGTCGATCCAGGCGTCGAGCTTACCCGCTTTCGATGCGGAAATAGTGGCTCTCGCGCCTAGGCGAGCGATGAGTGTGGTTGGCAGAGCCACGCCGTCCTCGTCGTCAATGCCGGCGATATCGTCGCCCGTGGCCGTCGAATTCGGTTGCCCGTTGGTTTCTCCATCAACGCCGCTTCCCAGGAATAGCCCGGATCCGAGCTGATGCCGCGCGCCGTCGTGTTCCTGTAACGTGGGATAGGGATTTCCGGTTGCCGATCCCCCCGCCGCATCCGGAGCGTCTCCGTAATCGTGGGCGAACCCCGTACCTTGGATGGCGAAGTCGTACGGGTTCTCGTTGACGTCGTCGTTGGCGATCGAGAGAGTGGCCAAGCGCGTGCCGGCGCCACTGGGATCGAACAACACGGTGAAGGTGGTGCTGCCACTTGCCCCAACCGGTGAATTGGGCTGCACTGTCACGCTGAAATCGGCCGCATTCGCGCCACTGATCGCGACCTTCGGAGTGCCGGTCAGGTTCAGGACCGCCGTCCCCGTATTCTG